>JBGVFH010000058.1:0-27146 GCA_045120955.1 Eubacteriales bacterium
ACATCAAGTACGGCAATAGTGCAGTCGGCGTTGTTTTTCTTGTGAGCCTTCAGCATCTTTGCATAGTCCATTTTGTAGATGTGGTCGCCCGAAAGAATGAGTACGTATTCGGGGTCATATCTCTTTATAAAGTTGATGTTCTGGTATATTGCGTTTGCGGTGCCCTTATACCAGTCAGCTTTTTTGTTTCCCTGATAGGGAGGCAGAATGTTTACTCCTCCATAAGTACGGTCAAGGTCCCACGGCTGACCGTTGCCGACATATTCATTCAAAGCCAAGGGCTGATACTGCGTGAGAACGCCGACGGTATCAATATTGGAGTTTATGCAGTTTGAAAGAGGGAAATCAATAATTCTGTATTTTCCTCCGAAGGTGACCGCAGGCTTTGCGGTAGATTGAGTTAGTGCGTACAGACGACTGCCTTGTCCTCCTGCAAGCAGCATTGCAACGCATTCTTTTTTCTTAAACATGTTATTCTCCTTTTTCCCGTAAGGGGTTTATTGTCATTTTAGTTCTTTAGCGATCTGCCGTTTTTAACAAAATCACGGCACCGTTCGGCGGCAGATCAAGTGTAATGTAATGATGACCGTCCTCGTGTACGAGAGCTTTTATCGGCACATTGTTTACAATGCCGTATCCTCCGTACTTCATGTCGTCCGAGCAAATAAGCTCCGTGTAAGTGCCCGCATCGGTTTTCAGCAAGTAGTTTTTTCTAAACACGGGAGTAAAGCTGAAAACGCACAGCAGCTCACTTCCGTCCTTGCTTTTTCTCTTGTATAAAATAACGCTGTCCTCGCACGAATCCGACAGCACCCATTCAAGGCAAGCACTGTCATCATCCGCCCATAATTCTTTTCTCTGCAGGTACAGAGCGTTGAGATCGGCTGCAAAATCACGCAGCATCCTATGCTTATCGTATCCGAGCATAAACCACTCGACACTTCCGTTGCAGTTCCATTCGGCAAACTGCCCGAACTCGTTTGACATAAAGCTTAGCTTTTTTCCGGGATGAGTCATCATGTAAGCCATAAAAGCTCTGCATCCGGCAAATTTCATGTCATAATCTCCGTACATTTTGTCAAGAAGCGATCTCTTCCCGTTTGTCGTTTCTGAGTGAGGTATCGGAAGTATCAGTTTATCGGTCAACTGTGCTTTGAGCGATGCCGTCAGCCTGCCATGCTCATTTTTTCTGTTTGCAGGGTCTGTTTGCAGATATTTAAGTATATCGTCGGTCCATCCGACATCCCATCTTAAATCAAAGGCAAGTTCGCTGTCATCGAATTTTGAGCTTCGTGTAAAGGATGGGAGTTTGTCAGCTATCATCAAAATGCTCGGATCAAATTTTTTGATTTCGGAATTGAGAGCTTTGAAGAAATCGGCGACGGCTGCATCATGCTTTCCATAGATAAACGAGTCGCTTCTTTGCGGCGATTTTTGTTTGTCAGGGAAGAGGATATCACCGATACCGTCAACATACAGACCGTCTATATGATACTCCTTTGCAAAGTAAACGGCATTGGAGATAAGAAAGCACCCGACTTCGTTTTTTGAAACATCAAAACGCCGAGTGCTGCTCTTGGTTTCGGTGCGGTCTGCCGTTTTTAATTCATAAAGCGGCGAGCCGTCAAACTCGCACAGCCCCTGTTCTTCATCGGAGAAATCCGTTATTATCCAGTTGAGAATAACTCCGACTCCGGCATTGTGTAATGTATTTATAAAATATTTAAAATGATCGGGATTGCCGAAGCGTGAGCTCGGTGCATAGTAACCTGATATTCTGTTGCCGCAGGAGTTTTCATATGAGTGCTCCGGGACATCCATAAGCTCGATATGAGTATAGCTCATTTGCTTTGCATAGCAGGCAAGCTCATGCGCAAGCTCGCTATAGGACAGATATGAAGAGTCGGCGTGCTTTTTAAACGAGCCGAGATGCACTTCATATATATTCATTGGTTTTGAGTATATTCCGTCTGCGATGATTTTTTTTCTTTGAGCAAGCCAACGCTTGTCCGTCCATTTAAAAGATGAAGCATCGTAGAATACACTTGCGGTTCCGAGCGGCTTTTGCATATATATGCCGTACGGATCCGCTTTGTAGATAGTTTTGTCACCGTTTTTGATTTTGTACTTGTATATGGGCTTTTTTATGATGAGAGAAGCATCGACCGAACACTCCCAAACACCGCCGTCCGATATCTTGCGAAGAGGATGAGACTCAGACCAGCCGTTAAAGTCTCCGACCAGATAAACCTTGCATGCATTCGGTGCCCAAACTCTGAAATATATCAAGCCGTTGTCTCGGTGAGAGCCTAAGAATTCATATGCTTGGAAATTTGTTCCCTGATGAAAAAGCTCCAAAGCAGTCCTGTTTGCTTTTTTCATTTTTACCTCTGTTCAGTTTTGCTTTTGCAAAACAAATACCTTATAAGCATATTATAGTACAAAACATATATAAAATGCAAGGGAAAAATGTATTTTTTTGTAAATAATATAAATAAAAATAAGAATTGATTTTGTCTTTTTTTAATTGTATAATAATGTCAGGTAATGATGATAAATGTTGCAGAGGTGTTTTATGAACGTTTTTGATTTCGACAAGACAATATACGACGGTGACAGCACTGTCGATTTTTGGAAATTCTGTCTGAAAAAGTATCCCAAAACAAAAAAGCATCTTTTACATACGGGTATAAACGGTTTAAAATTCGTGCTCGGGATAATGGACAAAACTTCTTTTAAGGAAGACTTCTATGCTTTTCTCGGCGAGGTCGAAGCTCCTGAGAAGACTCTTGAAGAATTTTGGGACGTTCACGAGGTCAATATAAAGCAGTGGTATCTCGATATGCAAAAGGATGATGACGTGATAATCTCCGCATCTCCCGAATTTTTGCTCGCTCCCATATGCAAGCGTCTGGGAATAAAGCACATGATGGCATCCAGAGTTGATATAAAAACAGGGAAGTACAACGGTGAAAACTGTCACGGCGAGGAGAAGGTCAGACGGTATAGGGCGAGGTTCGGGCACACTCAGATACACGAATTTTATTCTGACTCGTACAGCGATACGCCCCTTGCCAAGCTTGCGTATGACCCTATACTTGTAAAAGGGGTCGAATTTGAACCATGGAGCGAAAAAGAGCTGAATAAAAAATAAAAAGCCGTGAGCAATTTTTTTCTGACGCTGAAGATTTAAAAATCGGTTTACCTTGTGAGTAAACCGATTTTTGGCGTTCAGGATATCAAAAAAAGTTGTTTCGGTTTAATTTTTAACAAAAAAAGATAGATGCTTTTGTGTTTATGTTAGTATATCATATCTTCGGCACTTAGTCAAGAACATCGGACCGAGACTGTTATTATTACCATTTTCTTTATTTTATTATCCATTTATATTATATATAAATATAGCTTTGTCGGCTGTTTTGCGCTGTGAGTCGGGATAAAAAGCAAAAAAGCGCTTTTAAATTTTAAAAAACTATTGACAAGAGTGAGTTTGTGTGGTATCATCTGTAAAGTAATCTGCTTTACAGCGTAGCTTTTGGTAAATGAAGGTGATATGAATGTATCAAAAGGATTTGAATATGAGCTACTTACTTGATTTTTACGGTGAAGCCATACCGCAAAAGCACAAGGAAATAATGTCACAGTATTACGACGAGGACCTTTCGCTTTCCGAGATCGCCGAAAACTTCGGTATATCAAGGCAGGGAGCGAGACATCTGATAAAAAAGGGCGAGGAACAGTTGCTTTTTTTGGAGGACAAGCTCGGACTTGCAAAGCTTCACAAAGATACGGTAAAGCATATTTCCGATTTCAACTCATGTATGGATATGCTCGGAGTCGCTATCGAAGAAGGCTCGGAAAAAGGAAAATTGCACGATCTTTTTACGAAAGCAAAGCAGGCAGCCGAAAAAATCGAGTTTAACTGATCTGTGAATTTGAAAAATCAAATTATATTGCGAAGGTAAGGTAAGATATGTTTCAGAGTTTATCGGATAAACTTGCGAATGCCTTTAAAAAATTCAAAAGCAAGGGTAAGCTTACCGAGAAGGATGTCCGCGAGGGCATGCGAGAGGTAAAGCTTGCGCTACTCGAAGCTGACGTAAATTTTAAGGTTGTACGCGAGTTTGTAAATAAAGTCACAGAAAGAGCTGTCGGAAGCGAAGTGCTTGAGAGCCTTCTTCCCGCACAGCAGATCATAAAAATAGTAAATGAAGAGCTTGTTTCGCTTATGGGAAGTGAAAACTCAAAGCTTGAGATCTCTTCAAAGCCTCCTACGGTCATTATGATGTGCGGACTGCAGGGTGCGGGAAAAACCACGCATTGCGCCAAGCTTGCGGCTATGTACAAGAAAAAAGGAAAAAATCCGCTTCTTGTTGCGTGCGACGTGTACAGACCCGCCGCTATAGATCAGCTTCATGTGGTGGGGGAGCAAGTTGGAGTTCCTGTCTTTTCGATGGGCAGCAGCATTTCACCCGTTGATATCGCAAAGGCTGGCGTTGAGCACGCAAAAAAACACGGAAATGACATGGTGTTTATTGACACCGCCGGAAGACTTCATATCGACGAAAAGCTTATGGCTGAGCTTGAAAGCATTAAAAACTCTCTTCCGATAACCGAAATTTTGCTTGTCATAGATTCAATGCTCGGTCAGGATGCAGTAAATGTAGCAAAATCCTTTAATGAGCTTTTGGATATTACAGGTGTCGTTCTTACAAAAATGGACGGCGATACAAGAGGCGGTGCGGCATTGTCCGTCCGCTATATAACCGGCAAGCCGATAAAGTTTATCGGTACGGGAGAAAAACTCGATGCTATCGAGCCTTTTTACCCCGACAGACTTGCATCAAGAATTCTCGGCATGGGAGATATGCTTTCGCTTATTGAAAAAGCGGAGGCTGCCTATGATGAGAAAAAGGCGGCTGAGCTTGAAAAGAAAATGCGTGAAGCTACCTTTACACTCGAGGATTATCTTGAGCAGCTTGCCCAGCTCAAAAACATGGGCAATCTTGAGTCGATACTCGGTATGCTTCCGGGAATGAACCGTTCCGCTATGAAGGATATAAAGGTCGATGACAAGGCAATGGCGAGAACAGAGGCTGTCATTCTTTCTATGACAAAGAAAGAAAGAGAAAAGCCCGACATTATCAACTCTTCGAGAAAGAAACGCATTGCATCGGGTGCCGGCGTTTCTGTTGAAGAGGTCAACAGACTTCTCAAGTCTTTTGACCAGATGAAGAAAATGATGAAGCAGTTCTCGGGTGCCGGCAGCAAGAGAATGATGAAAAGAATGGGCATGAGATTTTAAAACCGTAAAAATACCGTGAAAAATCAAACGGATTTTTATATAAAACAATTTATTTAATTTTTGGAGGAAATCAACCATGGCAGTTAAAATGAGACTTACAAGAATCGGAAAGAAAAAGACACCCTTTTATCGTGTAGTTATTGCAGACGCACGTGCACCCCGCGACGGCAGATTTGTTGAGGAGATCGGTTACTACAATCCTCTCACAGATCCTGTAGAGATCAAGATCGACGCTGACAAGGCAAAGCAGTGGATAAAGAACGGCGCTCAGCCCACAGATACTGTAAAGGCGCTTCTCAAGAAGAGCGGCATCGTTGAATAATTGAAAGGGGGAAGTTTTGCTTAAAAGCAAAATTGCACTCGAAGCATGATATCATTGAAGGATATACTTACGGATATTGCCAAGGCAATAGTCGACAACCCCGATCAAGTGAATGTTACGGAAGAACAGGACAGCGAAGGAAATGTATTGCTTACCCTTTCGGTTGCTCCCGATGATATGGGAATGGTGATCGGAAGACACGGTAAAATAGCAAAGGCTATTCGCACTGTTATGAAAGCAGCTGCAAACACTTTGAAAACAAAGGTTACTGTTGAAATAAAATAATCCGTAAAAACGCACGGCTACAGCCCGTGCGTTTTTCAACTTAAAGAATATGAAAAACAAAACAAGCCGACATACTCATCCTATAGCCCCGATATATGACGAGAACTCAAAGGTGCTCATTTTAGGAAGCTTTCCGTCTGTTAAGAGTCGGGAAGATAATTTCTACTATGCACATAAGCAAAACCGTTTTTGGAAGGTTTTGGCAACCATTTTTGGAACTGACGTTCCATTAGAGGAAAAGCAAAAAGCTGATTTCTTGCTTTTTCATCAAATTGCACTTTGGGATGTTATCAGGGAATGTGATATCATAGGCTCGTCCGACAGTTCAATTTGCAACGCAGTCGTAAACGACATCAGCATAATAACGGAGAGAGCAAATATTGATGCGATCTTTTTAAACGGCAAGACAGCGGAAAAGCTGTATAATAAATATTTGTATCCCAAAACGAATATAAAAACTTATGTCCTTCCGTCAACGAGTCCTGCTAATGCATCGTATTCTTTTGATATGCTTTTGAAACAATGGCTAAAAATAAGGGACTTTCTCTGTACAAATTCTGATTAAATTCTTCAAATTGCGCATACTAAAAAGCAAACAAAAATTTTTTTGGAGGCAAAAATGGCAGAACTGAGAAAATGCGCAATTATAGGATGTGGTCAGGTGGGGGCGAGCTGTGCATATGCTTTTATGCAGTCGGGGCTTTTTACCGAGATGGTTCTCATTGATGTAAATTATGAAAAAGCCGAAGGAGAAGCCATGGATCTCAATCATGGACTTCCGTTCCGCTCGCCTATGAAAATTTACGCAGGAAAATACAGCGACATTTCGGATGCATATATAATAGTGATAGCCGCAGGAGCAAATCAAAAGGAAGGAGAGTCAAGGCTGGAGCTCCTTTCGAGAAATGCGAAAATAATGAAAAGCATTACTGACAGCATTACCGAATATAACAAGGATGCAATATTACTCGTGGTATCGAATCCAGTTGATATATTAACTTATATGATACTGCATTTTTCGGGTTATCCTGCGCAAAGAGTCATAGGCTCGGGAACCGTTCTTGATACGGCAAGACTGAAATATCTTGTTGGGCGTAAGCTTGATGTTGACAATAGAAATGTTCATACCTTTATCATAGGTGAGCACGGAGACAGCGAGCTTGCGGTTTGGAGCAGTGCCAACATCAGCGGAATAGATATCGCAGATTATGTAAAGGTATCGGGAAAATGCAAGGATATGGAGTGCCTGTATCCTCTTTATTACGAGGTCAGGGACAGCGCATACAATATTATAAAGCGAAAAGGTGCAACCTACTATGCTATTGCTGAAGCGGTACTCAGAATTGCGGAGTGTATAGTAAGAGACGAGCACAGCGTTCTGAGCGTTTCCACCTTATGCGACGGACACTACGGTATTGATGATATATGTATCGGTGTTCCGTCCGTCGTAGGCAGGCAAGGAGTGGAGAAGGTGCTTGATATTCCGCTTGACGACTATGAAAAGCTGCAACTGCAAAAATCCGTTTACGCTTTGTCTGAGCTGATAGACACGCTCGATATTAAAAAAGCACAAAGTAATTTAAGATAGGTTGACAAAAACGAAATAACCTATTATAATGTATTTGTTAGGGTGCCTTGCGGTTGTATAGGTGAGTGACGTCAGGCAACCGGCAGTTTTACAGCAAGACCCAAATTTATCGGAGGTGTAAAAATGATAGTAACAAAACAGTCAGTTATAGGCGAAGTGCTCGATTATAATATCGAAACTGCCCAGTTCTTTTTGGCAATAGGAATGCATTGTCTCGGCTGTCCTTCAGCAAGAGGCGAGAGCATTGAGCAGGCATGCGCCGTTCACGGAACAGATGCGGACGAGCTTGTAGCCAAGATAAACGAATTTCTTTCAAAGCAGTAAACACTCCGAGCCGGAATTTCACCGAAATTCCGGCTTATACTTTAAAAATTTTAAGCAAGGTCAAAGATGAAAAAAGCAAATAACGAGACGCTGCTTGGACAAAGACTCCTTACAGTATCTAAATATATAAGAGACGGGGCGGTGCTATGTGATGTCGGTACAGACCACGCAAAGCTCCCGATATATCTTGCAAGCATCGGTAAAATAAAAAAAGCCTATGCAACGGATATAAATGAAGGACCTATAAAAACCGCTGAGAAAAACGTAAAAATGCTCGGCTATTCTTCTGTGATCGAGTGTATCAAAACGGACGGTCTTGAAAATACAGACAACCTCGGTATAAGCGATGTGAGTATATGCGGAATGGGCGGTGAGCTTATCGCTTCTATACTCGAAGCATGCGAGTACATAAAAGAGTCCTCTGTCAATCTGGTCTTACAGCCCATGACTCATGTGCAGGATCTTCGCAGATATCTTTTTGATGCGGGATTTAAGATAGATGACGAGGTCTTGTGCAAAGAAACGGGAAAGCTGTATGTATGCATATGTGCACACTATGTCGGCTCACCCGTGCCGTACACAGAGCTTGACACGGTGCTCGGAAAAATTCTACCGAAAAAAGAACATGATGAGCTGTTTTGCGAGATGTGCGAAAGGACTCTTTATCACTTTATAAACAGACAAAAAAGCACTGACGCATCAGAAGCGCAAACAGCAAAAAAGCTCTATGATGAAATAAAAGAGGTGTTAGGATGAATGTATCACAACTAAAAGAGCATTTTGAAAAGCTGATTTCTCCTACTCTGTCGTGCGAGTGGGATAATGACGGACTTATGCTTTGCTCAGACTCATCAAAAGAGATAAAAAAGGCGCTCGTAACTCTTGACCTTACCGAAAGTGCGGTAGAAAAGGCGCTGGAATGCGGCGTTGACTGCATTTTTACTCATCACCCGTTTATCTTCAAGCCGTTGAAAAGCATTTGCGACACAAATAGGAGGGCAAGGATGATATTTAGACTTGCTGAGAAAAGCATCTCGGTTTTTTCATATCACACAAGGCTTGATGCTCTGCAAGGCGGCGTAAATGATGTACTCGTGTCTTTGCTCTCTATAAATAATGCTATACCCTTGGGCGAGGGGGAGTTATCCATGGCAAGAATAGGCAGTATCACGCCATGCGCCCTCTCGGAATTTTCTCTTTTCGTAAAAGAGAAGCTGCATTGCCCGTCACTTTGCGTGGCAAAGTCGAATAACGGAAAAGATGAGATAAAGCGTGTAGCCGTTCTCGGCGGTGCATCTGACAAGGATTTTATAAATGCGGCTATTGAGGCTGATGCCGATGTTTTTTTAACGGGGGATGCTTCATATAATTCTGTCATTGACGCAAATATCGACGGTATGCACGTTATATGTGCAGGTCACTATTTTACAGAAAATCCCGTGCTTGAATTTTTCAAAAAAGAGCTGGGAAGCCTGAAGATTGAGGGTATTGTGTATAACTGCGGATACTTTGAGTATTTATAAAAAAGATACTTTTTAAAAAAATGGATCACAAAGGACGAGGCAGCACCGATCGGTGCTGCCTCGAAATATTTTATTCTGATATGGAAATAAGTCTTTTCTTTACAGGAACTCTTTTTTGCGGGTCATATCTGAATTTTCTGCATACATATCCGGCATACACGATGCCTTTTTTCTCACAAAGCATACGGTCCTTGTCATATGTAGCGGTTGAATGTTCGCAAAAAGCACAGTAGTTTTCTATTTCAATGTTTTTATCTGCGTTCATAAATGACTCCGTAACTGTTAGACTTTTTGTTATTCTATCATACTTTTTTGTTTTTTACAATAGAAAAAACGCAAAAAGAGCCGAAATAAGTCCGCAGAGCAGCTTTATTGTCAGATATATACGCATGTCGGAGTTTTCATGCGCAGCTGCTTTAACTTGAAAAAACACACAAAAACCGCCGAAACCGACGGCAAAAGCGCATATGCAGCTTGCGAGCGTTCCAAGGCTTGAAGCAAGATAACAGCCGTTGCCAAGCTCAAGCACACAGCAAACCACTGCCGCAGTGATGGGAGAAAAATCAATTTTTTCCAAAAAAGACACACACAGAGAGCACAGCATATAAAAAAACGATATCAAAACACCAATATTAAGCATTGACATCGCTGATTTTTTTGCTGAGCGGACGAAAGCAGAAGCAAAGTCAAAATCATCACCTTCCGCCATATTAAAAGTGTGCTCTTTTTCCTTGTACTTAGGCATAAAGAGCAAGGACATTGAAAATGATACGAGGACCGCACACAGCCACAAAAATACACCTAAGCTTGCGTCTCCGAGCATATTTTCTCCGACAGCCGAAATTACAAAAGCGGGGCTGGCGCAGTTTGATAGTGCAAGTGCGCAGTCTGCCTCTTTTTTAGAGAGAAACCCCTTTTCGTGAAACTCCTTTACGCACACAGCACCTATGGGGAAACCGCAAACAAGACCAAGAGTCATCGGAATAACTATCGATGGGTTTAGCTTTAACCTGATAAAGAAAGGCGCAAGCTTCTTTGACACAGACCAAAGAACACCTGTGCTTATCAAAATATCCGAAAGGAGCAAAAAGGGAAAAAGAGACGGGATTATTTTCTTGAGAGCAAAGAATATCCCGTTATATATCAAAGCGGTAATATGTGCCGAGTCAAATATAAACAAAAGCATGCAAGCGCAGCAGAGAAGTGCAAAAACGGTGCTTTGTGTTCTTTTTGTCCTTTGTTTATACATTGTATCCCTCCTTTTTTCATATACATTGTATGAACAGGAGGTGTTTTGATATGAGACGAAGAAAAGGAAAAATACTGTCAAGATTTGCTCACGATCTGGATTTTCCATCTGATATATACTCCGGAGGATTTCGCACAGAGCTTTTTTCTGACAGCGAGGCTGTAGTATACGGCGTTAAGAGCATTTGCGACTATACAGCTGATAAGATCGTTCTCAGGCACAAATCAGGGTATGCAGTCTTTTGCGGCATAGAGCTGTCATGCGATTCATATGTAGAGGGAGTAGTGTGTGTGAGGGGGAGTATTTCCTCTTTGCATTTTGAAAAACAATGCTAAAGAAGATCATTTCGTTTTTTTGCGGATACACCCGTATTTATATCACAAGCGAGCAGTTTAAAAAAGCGGTGCCTGCTCTGTACCAAAAGGGCATTTTTTATCTCTATAAAAAAACAAGCAGAAAGGAGACGAGCTTTTCCTTTGAAAAGAAATACAGCAAAAGAGCAGAGCAGGCATTTTGTGAATGCGGTATTGATATTCTGAGTACAAAAGAGATGGGTATGCCCGCACTCTTTAAAAGATACAAAAGACGCCCGGGGATGCTTTTGGGATTTCTTATCATTCTCATATCCCTTTTTGCATCTCGGATGTTTATATGGAACATAAACATCAGCGGAATTGATAAAGTCAGCCGAGAGGATGCTCTTGCGCTTCTTAATGAACACGGAATTTACATCGGTGCTTTTACTCCGTCGCTTGATTTGAAAACCATATACAATGAAATACTGCTTGAAAACGATGATTTTTGCTGGATATCGGTAAATATCAGAGGAACTGTGGCAAATGTGGAGGTGAGGGAGTCCGAACAGCCGCTGAAGATGACCCCCGATAAAGGTAAATACGCAAACATTGTGGCAGAGTGCGACGGTGAAATAACACAGCTTGAAGTGCATGATGGACAAACAAGTGTAAAAACAGGAGATTCGGTAAAAGAGGGGGAATTGCTTGTGTCGGGTATTTACGAGGACAAAATGGGTAGGACCGTTTTATCGTATGCATCGGGCAAGGTATATGCCAAAACAAGGCGGGATTTTTACATAGAAGTTCCTCTCGAATATGAAAAAAAGGTATATACAGGCAATAAAGAATATGATATGAGCGTTAATTTTTTTTCAAAAACGATAAATATTATAAATAACAGTAGAAAAATCGAAACAAAGTATGATATAATAGTAAATAATGAGCAGCCTTGTCTGTTCGGCAGTATTTATTTGCCGCTCACATATAAGCTGACAACTCACTATGAGTATCAAACTCAAACGGTAGTGCGAAGCGAGGAGCAGGCAAAACGCATAGCGTATGAAAATCTCAACCGTGAGATCGCAGAATATGTTGGTGACGGCGAGATATTGTCAAAGCAGACACAAGAGCAGCTTGACGGCAGTATATACACGCTCAGTATCAGTGTGTATATGAACACCGATATTGCAAAAACTCAGGAATTTATTTTTGATGAAGGGTAGCTTATGGTAAGCAAAAGCGTGTTTACAAGTTCAAACGAGGTCACAATGTCTGTCTTTGGCAGCTTTGACTGCAATGTTAAAATCATTGAGAGCTTTTTCGATGTAAAGATATATAATCGTGCAAAGCACGGTGCTGATGCCGACGAGATATCTGTCAGCGGAGAAAACCGCAAAAATGTTGAGCTTGCAGCCGAGGTTATAAGCCGGCTTTGCAATATGGCGGGTGCCGGCAACAGCGTGACCGAGCAGACGGTAGAATATCTCTGTTCGATGGTAAAGGACACAGACCCAAAGGAGCTTGACGGATTTGACGGTTGTATCGTCATCACGGCAAAAGGCAGACCCATAAAGGCAAAAACCGTCGGTCAGCGCGAATATGTTGATAAAATAAAAAACAACACCATAGTTCTCGGACTCGGTCCTGCAGGTACAGGTAAGACTTTCTTGGCGGTTTCTATGGCTGTAAAGGCGTTGCGAGCAAAGGAGGTCAATAAAATCATCCTCACACGACCTGCCGTTGAGGCAGGGGAGCGGCTTGGCTTTTTGCCGGGGGATCTGCAAAGCAAGATAGACCCGTACCTCAGACCCCTTTATGATGCGTTGTACGAGATGCTTGGGGCGGAAAATTATCAAAAGCAGATAGAGAAAAACACGATAGAGATAGCACCGCTCGCTTATATGCGAGGCAGAACTCTTGACGATTCGTTTATCATACTTGACGAGGCGCAAAATACAACTCCCGAGCAGATGAAAATGTTTTTGACTCGTCTCGGCTTTAATTCAAAGGCAGTCGTTACGGGAGACCTTACTCAGAGGGATCTTCCCTTTGGCAAGAGAAGCGGACTTGCAGAAGCCGTAAAGATACTCGGCAATATCGACGGAATAGCGATACACAACTTTACTGAGCGAGATGTTGTCAGACACAGACTTGTGCAAAAGATAATTCTTGCATACGAAAAATACGAAAAGAAAAAAGAGCACGAGAACAAGGACACAAAACAAATTAAATTCAAAAGGGTATAAAAACATGGACAGAAAATTAAAAATTTATTTTGAGAACGAGCAAAGCTCCATCCCCGTAACATATGGTGTAAAAATACTTGTCAGACACGCAATACAAAGCACACTTGATTTTGAGGATTTCAGCCGCTTTTGCGAGGTATCGGTGACATTTACCGATAACGAAAAGATAAGAGAACTCAACTCCCGCTTCAGAGGTATAGACCGTGCGACAGATGTTCTGTCATTTCCGATGATAGACGATAAGAGTGCTTGTAACGAGCCCGTAGTACAGCTCGGTGATATCGTACTTTCTCTGGAAAAAGCAAAGGAGCAGGGGGAGCTTTACGGACATGGATTTGAAAGAGAGCTTGCATTTTTGTGCATTCACTCTGTCCTTCATCTGCTCGGATATGACCATATAAAGGACGACGAGGAAGCAGAGATGCGACGCCGTCAGAGTGCTATTGCTTCTATTATGGGACTTGGTGTAAAAGAAGAGGATAAATGACTATGAGCAACGCAGAAAACACTACAAAGACCGCATTTATTTCAATAGTCGGCAGACCGAACGTAGGTAAATCAACGATGATGAATTCTATCATCGGAGAAAAAATTGCGATCGTATCAAAAAAACCGCAAACGACCCGAAACAGGATCATGGGCGTATACACAAGAGGACTTACCCAGTATGTTTTCGTCGATACTCCGGGAATGCACAAGCCGAGAACAAAGCTCGGTGACTTTATGGTAGGGGAAACGGGCTCTGCGATCAGAGACGCTGACATCATCGTGCTCGTAGTTGAGCCTGTTCCGAGCGTAGGGGATATAGAGGCAGGGCTGATAAACAAAGTAAAGGCAAGCAAAACGCCCTCCGTTCTTGTAATAAACAAGACTGATACAGCAACAGCCGAGGATATCGCAAAAACTATTGCCGCTTATTCTGCCGTATACACGTTTGACGCTGTCGTTCCTATGTGCGCCAAAAACGGAAAAGGCTGTGACATATTGCTGTCCGAGATAGACCGCCACACCATTGAGAGCGATTGGCTCTTTCCCGCAGATATGATAACCGACCAGCCCGAGAGACAGATCGCCGCCGAGATCATCAGAGAAAAGCTGTTGCGCACCCTTGACAAGGAGATACCTCACGGAGTTGCTGTAGTTATCGAAGGCTTTGAGGAAAAGAGGGATATTATCCGAATTCGTGCCGAGATATACTGCGAAAAAGCATCGCACAAGGGAATTATCGTGGGCAAGGGAGGTGCCGCTCTCAAGCTTGTCGGAAGCAGAGCAAGAGAGGACATGGAAAAATTCTTTGACACGAAGGTGTTTCTCGATTTGTGGGTAAAGGTAAAGGAAAACTGGAGAGATATGCCCTCAAGCATCAGCAACTTCGGGTATAAAAACGAGTGATCGGTGACGTTTTATGCTGT
The DNA here is from genome assembly GCA_045120955.1 of Eubacteriales bacterium. Lineage (GTDB taxonomy): Bacteria > Bacillota > Clostridia > Oscillospirales > CAG-272 > JAZMZS01. Next base: position 14,551 of record JBGVFH010000058.1, read on the forward strand.
GTAATGTTAAAGGTATAGTTTTAAAAAGTGCTGAATACGGTGACAATGACAAGCTTCTTACATTGCTTACTCATGAAATGGGAAAGATGCTCGTTTGCGTCAAGGGCGCAAGATCCATGAAAAGCAAGCATATGCCCTCGTGTGAGATATTTGCATATTCGGAGTTTCAGCTTTACGAGCGCTGTGGCAAGTACTGGGTCAGAGAGTCCTTTTTGTGCGAGAGCTTTTTTCAGATACGCCGCTCTCTTGAGAACATGTATCTCGGTCAGTACCTGTGCGAGCTCACAGGTGAATTTGCGCTGTACGATGTAACGGACGAGCCGTTGCTCAGACTTTTATTAAACAGCCTCTATCTTCTATGCTCGGACAAAAAAGACGTAAGGACCGTCAAGGCAGCGTTTGAGCTGAAAAGTGCGTCTGTTGAAGGCTTTTTGCCTGATATAACGGGGTGTCGTTTCTGCGGTGCGATATCGGATACTCTCTATTTCGAAGCGATAGAGGGAAGCGTTGTCTGCCCGTCATGCAAAAACAAAATAAACCTGACCGAACAGTCGAATACAAGCACACAGCACACGCCTGTACTGTACCTTAACAAAAGTCTCATAGATGCAATGAGCTACATCATAGAGTCCCCCATTGAAAGGGTTTTCTCATTTAAACTTCCGGACGCAGAGCTCTCAATGCTGTCAAGGGTATGCGAAGTATACATACTTCATCAGCTTGAGCGTGGATTTAAAACTCTTGATTTCTTCAATTCATTGCACAAATAATTTTCGGAGGAAAAATGAACGTATCAAACAAGACCTTATCAGTTCTTGAATATGATAAAATTATTGACATGCTTGCCGCTTGCGCACCGACCGAGGGCGGTGCGGAGCTTGCAAGGATGATGCGGCCGTCGGATGACATAGAGCACGTTATGCGCCGATTAGACAAAACTACCGATGCCAAGCGTCTGATATTGACAAAGGGTATGCCGCCGTTTTACGGCATAAAGGACATTACGGCGCAGATTGACCGAGCAGAGAAGGGCGCTGTACTCAACTGCACGGAGCTGCTCGAAACAGCAAGAGTTTTGTCCTGCGCAAGAGCTCTGTCAGAATACATCAGAGAGGACAAGCCCTTTGACAGCTCGCTTGATGAGCTCTTTGAAAGGCTCATACCGTGCCGCAGTCTCGAGGACAGGATAACACGCTCTATCATATCAGAGGATATGATAGCCGATGAAGCAAGCCCTGAGCTTTCAAGCATCAGACGCAAGATAAAAAACGCAAACAATAAAATAAGAGACTCCCTGCAAAAGCTCGTATCGGGAAGCTCATACTCAAAATATCTGCAAGAAAACATCGTGACTATGCGAAACGGCAGATATGTTGTGCCTGTAAAAGTGGAGTACCGCTCCGAGATAAAGGGACTTGTACACGATACCTCGGCGTCGGGCGCTACCGTATTTATTGAGCCGTCGGGTGTTGTCGATGCAAATAACGAGCTAAAGGTCCTTGAGAGCAAGGAGCAAAAGGAAATAGAGAGAATACTGATGCAGCTCTCTTCTGAGGTAGGTGCTGTCAGCGGCAGTGTATTGCTAAACTATCGCAATATAACAGAGCTTTCTCTTTATTTTGCGTGCGGACAGCTTTCAATAAATATGAACGCAAACAGTCCGTGCGTTTCGAGCAACCGCACGTTGTCGCTGTTGGATGCAAGGCATCCGCTTATACCGAAGGGTAAGGTTGTGCCGATCACGGTGGATATAAAGGACAGATACGACACGCTTGTTATCACAGGTCCGAATACAGGCGGCAAGACCGTAACGCTAAAGACTATAGGGCTGTTTTCGCTCATGGTTCAGTCGGGATTGCATATTCCCGCCTCAGAGCTGTCTGAGGTATCTGTTTTTGATACTGTGCTTGCTGATATCGGTGACGAGCAGAGTATAGAGCAGTCTCTATCCACCTTCTCTGCGCACATGGTAAACATCGTATCAATGCTTGACAGCGTTACGGACAGATCACTTGTTCTTTTTGATGAGCTCGGAGCCGGAACAGACCCCGTTGAGGGTGCGGCGCTTGCCGTAGCACTTCTTGAGCATATAAGAGAAAAGGGCGCTTTTTGCGCTGCTACGACGCACTATGCCGAGCTAAAAGCTTTTGCACTTGAAACAGACGGCGTTGTAAACGCCTCGTGCGAGTTTGATATCGAAACTCTCAAGCCCACGTACAAGCTTGTTATAGGAACTCCCGGTAAATCAAACGCATTTGCTATCTCAGGCAAGCTCGGTCTTGACAAGCATATAATAGAGCGTGCAAGCGCACTTGTAAACAGCGATGACAAGCGTTTTGAGTATGTTATCGAAAAGCTTGAACACACACGTATAGAATCTGAAAAGTACAGAGAAGAGCTCAAAAGATCAAAGGAAGAATTTGATGCATACCGCACCTCAAGCGAAAAGCAAATACGCCAAGAGCTTGAAAAAGCAAAGGCGGAGAGCGAGCGTGCACAGGAAAAGGCAAGACAGACCATCGAGGGGGCGAGAGCCTCTGTTGAATTTGTACTTGCGGAAATTGAAAAGCTGCGAAAGAGAAAAGCTGCCGAGATGAGCGCCGAGGAGCTTCTTGAAGCGAAGCGAAGAATGAGACGTTCACTTGACGAGAGTGACAGCAAATATAACAGCATTGAGGATTATTCCGAGCAGGAAGAATATGTTCTTCCGAGAGCCCTTGTAAAAGGGGACAACGTAAAACTGCGGAATATCGGCAAGGCAGGTGTCCTTATCGACAATCCCGATAAGGACGGAAACTGCCGAGTCAAGGTCGGCGGTATCACTACCAGAACCAACATCAAGAACTTAAAGCTTTTGTCCGACAAGGATATAAAAAAAGAGAAAAATTCACAGCCTAAAGGAAGTGTACGCAAAAGTGCTGCTTCTGCCTTCAGCCCCGAGCTTGACATTCGAGGACAGCTCGGTGAGGATGGCTGGTACTTGACGGACAAATACATTGATGACGCTATTATCGCAGGGATCAAAACGGTCCACATCATACATGGCAAAGGGACGGGTGCTTTACGCAACTATCTGTGGAGTATGTTCAAAACGGACAAGCGTTTAAAGAGCTTCAGACTCGGCAGATACGGCGAGGGTGACGGCGGTGTGACCGTTATTGAGTTAAATTAGAGCAAATGTTTTGTGAGTAAATTATGAAAAAAATATCTTTTGTTTTGGTTATATCTCTCATATTGATTTTAATGTGCGGATGTGTGACACAGACGGGTCAAGCGACAGAGATATCCCCCATAGACACACAGCCCCGCACAGAATCTGTGAGTGCCTCCGATACGATCTCGGAGGAATATGCGGTACAGCTGTCACCAAGAGAGGAAAAGCTGTCTTTTCTTTGTGCGGGTGACAATATCGTATACATGGGACAGATAAGAGAGGCAGCCGCAAATGCAAAAGCTGACGGCAACACAGATGCAGAGCATGACTTCACTCCCATGTACAAAAATGTAGCGGATATTATTGCTTCTTATGATATTTCCTTTGTCAATCAGGAAACAGTCATGGCAGGCGAGGGATATGATTTCAGCGCATATCCGAGCTTCAACTCACCTACCGAGCTTGGAGAGAACCTTGTGTCTGTCGGATTTGATATTATAAATATAGCGACGAACCATATGCTCGATATGGGGCGGCAGGGATTGTCAAACACTATTGATTTTTGGAATACGCAGAATGTTCTTATGGTCGGCGGATATACCGATGAAGAGGATTTTTATGATATTCGGACAATACAGAAAAACGGTATCACCATTGCTGTCGGCGGATTTACATATCATCCGAAAAACGTATCAGGCACCACTCCGTATATTCCGACAATAGATGATGAAAGAATAACAAAATGGATAACGCTTGCAAAGCAAAAATCCGATCTTGTCGTTGTGTCCGTGCATTGGGGATATGAATACAGACAAGATCCAAACGCTGAGCAAGAGCGTCTTGCACAGCTGATGGCTGATGCGGGGGCTGATGTTATCATTGGGCATCACACGCATTGTCTTCAGCCCATCGAATGGATAGAGGGCAAGGGAGGCAACAAAGCTCTGTGTTTTTATTCGCTCGGAAATTTTACCTCTCAGACGGACGAGACTGTGTCATTGCCGGGCGGCTTTGCCACCTTTGATATAATATACAATGAGCGTGACGGTATCTCAATAGAGAATGTAGGCTTTATTCCGACGGTCATGGACTACAGAAGCTCGTTTAACAAAAATACGGTGTACCTGCTTGAGGATTATACCGACGAGCAGTGCCGCTCGCACGGTATAGTTACATATTTCAGACAGACATTGAGTGTAGACATTCTCAGAGAATATGTTTCAAACGCGATAGATGAAAAATATTTGCCTCAGTCATATCTTGATGCAGAAAATTAAAAAAACTATTGCAAATCGCTATTATATTTGATATAATAAATGATGTTGCAGGTCGATTTATAAAAACAGTAATTAAGCTGTCGAATAAGGCCATACAGATCGGGGAGTTAGCGGCACCTTGTACCTGAAATCCGCTATAGCAGGGATCATGCATTATATGAGGGCATTGTTCGTGAGGACTGCGCCGTTGTCTTTTGTGTTGAGGAATGGGTCTCGCGCAATCGCTATCCGTGAACCATGTCAGGTGGGGAACCAAGCAGCATTAAGCGGTGATGCGATGTGCCGTGAGGAAGCCTGTTTTGAGCGAAAGCAACGGTTAACGCTTGCGGGCCGTGTTCGAATTTAATGCGTATGGTCTTACTCGACAGCTTAACTATTTTTGAGGAGGTGGGCGCTTTGTATAAGGCTCTGTACAGAAAATGGAGACCGAATACCTTTGACGATGTATGCGGTCAGGAGCATATTACATCTATTTTGAAATATCAGTGCGAGCAGGGAAAGCACTCACACGCTTATCTTTTTTGCGGCACGAGAGGTACAGGAAAAACGAGCTGCTCAAAAATTTTGGCGAAAGCCATCAACTGTCTCTCTCCCGTAAACGGTAATCCCTGCGGAAAGTGTGCATCATGCTTAGCGATAGACAACGGTTCATCTATGGATGTCATCGAGATGGACGCTGCATCAAACAACGGTATTGACGATATCAGAGATATTAGGGACGAGGTCGTGTATACCCCCTCTGAGCTAAAATACAAGGTCTATATCATAGACGAGGTGCATATGCTCAGCATAAATGCATTCAACGGACTGTTAAAGACGCTTGAGGAGCCTCCGTCTTATGTTGTATTTATCTTGGCGACGACCGAAATGCATAAGCTTCCTACAACTATCGTTTCAAGATGTCAAAGATATGATTTCCGCAAGCTGTCCTCAGATACTATAATCGGCAGACTCAAGTATATTGCACAAAACGAGGGCGTGGAGATAACCGACGATGCGGCACGTATAATTGCCCGTCTTGCGAGCGGAGGTATGCGTGATGCCATCAGTCTTTTTGAGCTTTGCTGCGGTTGCAATAGAAAGATCGACACCGAGCTTGTAGGTGAAATGCTCGGGATAAGCGGCACAGAGATTTTGCATTCTCTTGTCTGCGCTGTCAAAGCAAAGGATTATGCAAGGATATTTGAGACTGTCGCTGAGATCGAAAACTCGAGCAAAGACATATCTGTGTTTTGGCAGGACTTGATCGGCTATTACAGGGACATGCTTGTATCAAAAACATTAAAAGACTCGGCGGCATATTTGGAGCTATCCGATAGCGAGAACGCTCAGCTGAAAGAGCTTGTATGCGACATGACAGCATCCGAGATCATACGCCAGTCAAAAATTCTCGACAATGCGCTCTCTGTTATGCAAAGAGCCGGAAGTTATAAGCGTAATGTCGCTGAGATGACATTAGTGCGCCTGTGCGACACTTCGCTTGATAATTCAGCCGAGGCTTTAACTTCAAGGATAAACGAACTCGAGAGCAGAGTCATGAAGCTAAACGGAATGCTCTCGGACATTTATGAAAACGGCGTCACTGCAAAAGCTGCCCCCGACGAAAAGCATAGCGGCAACGGTGCTTCTGCCGTAATTGAAAATACGCCTGAACACACGGCTTCTTATGTACAGGCAAATTCTGAGTTAAAAAACTCAGCAGCTAAGAATGCCCCTAATGCTGAAAAAGAGCCCGACTTTGTGCCGGGCGGTACTGACGTCACTCGAACAAAGCTCAAATTCTGGGAAGAGGTGGTTGAGTCGGTACGAAACAGCATCCCCTCTACAAAGGGCTTTATTGATAACTCGGATGCATATATAAGCGCTGACGGAGAGTACACGATAATTTTGGCATCAGACATGGCAGTAAAAATGCTCTCCCGTGAAAAGACACGCAATGTCATAGCGGATGCGATATCCTTTTATGCACAGAAAAGGGTAAGCGACGCACAGCTCAATTTCAAATTTGAGGAGTCGCAAAAAAACAAAAGCTTACCTATAGATGAACTGATTTAAATAATAATTTACAATATACAAACGGAAGGTAGAAAAATGAAAGCAAGATTGCCTAAGGGAATGGGCGGCGGCCCGCAAAATATGAACAGCATGATTCGTCAAGCACAGAAGATGCAGGAGGATATGTCTGCACTTCAAGAGGAGCTTGAGACTCGTGAGTATGACGTAAGCGCAGGTGGCGGAGTTGTAAATGTAAAGATCAACGGCAAGAGAGAGATACTTTCTATCGGCATCGAGCCCGAGATAGTTGACCCCGATGATATCGAAACACTTTCCGATATTCTTGTAGCTGCTGTAAACGAGGCTATAAAGAAGGTCGATGAGGTAAGTGAATCCGAAATGTCAAAAATAACAGGTCAGATGAACATACCCGGAATGTTCTGATATAAAGGAAATATATAATTATGACAGATTATATTTTGCCTTTGCAGAGATTGATAGAACAGTTCGGCAAGCTACCCGGTATCGGTCGTAAGACTGCGACAAGACTCGCTCTTGCGGTACTTGACCTCAGTGAAGAACAAACGGAAGAATTTGCAAAAGCTATGCTCGACGCAAAAAGAGAAATAAAAAAATGCTCTGTTTGTGCAAATATATGCGTAGGGGATTTGTGTCAGGTGTGCTCGGACGACGGACGTGACCGTTCGCTTGTGTGTGTTGTCGAGGATGCAAAGGCTGTTATGGCATTCGAGCGTGTAAGGGAATACAAGGGTGTATATCATGTTCTCGGCGGTGTGCTCTCTCCCATAAACGGCGTGGGCCCCGATGAGATAAACCTTTACAGTCTGATAAAACGAATTGAACAGGGAACTGTAAAAGAGCTGATCATAGCGACAAATCCGACCGTTGAGGGAGAAGCAACAGCAATGTATATATCACGACTTGTCTCACAATCGGGAGTAAAAGTCAGCAGACTTGCATACGGTGTTCCGGTCGGCGGCGATCTTGAATATGCAGATGAGGTAACTCTTCACAGAGCACTTGAAGGGCGCAGAGAAATATAAAAAACGCAAAAAAAATGCTCCGCAGCTTTTTTATACTGCGGAGCATTTTTTGTTTTGGTTTCAATCATATAATTACCGAGTGATGCGGCACTACACAACCAAGCTTTTTGTCAAAGCCAAAAAGCTCCGAGATAAAGGGTCTGAGGTCGTTTTACGGTAAATATAATCTTATTCGCTTACTTTTTTTATGTCAGCACCGAGTGAGGTGAGCTTTGTGACTATATTTTCATATCCTCTTTCGATAGAATATATGTTTGTGATCTCCGTAGTTCCTTCGGCGGCAAGACCTGCAATGATCATTGCGGCACCTGCTCTGAGGTCAACAGCCTTTACCAATGCGCCATGGAGCGGTGATGAGTTTATATATGCGGTTTTATCAACGATTTGAATATCTGCGCCCATTTTGCGCAGTTCATCGACATATCTGAACCTGTTTTCAAATACTGTTTCCGTGACAGAGCTGCCAGACTCGGCAAAGCAGAGAAGTGCGGTCATCTGCGGATGCATATCTGTAGGATAACCGGGATAGGGAAGTGTCTTAACTCTGATCTTCCTTAGGTTTTCCGTATTTGAAATGCTGATAGAATCGTCAATTTCTTCAACGGTGACACCCATTTCTTCAAGCTTTGAGGAGATAGACTCAAGGTGCTTCGGTATTACATTGTTTATTTTTATTCTGCCGTGTGTGGCAACAGCGGCAAGCATATATGTACCTGCTTCGATCATATCGGGAATAATGGCGTATGTGCAACCGTGAAGCTCTTTTACACCCTTTACCTTGATTACATTCGTACCCGCACCTGTGATATTAGCTCCGCAGGTGTTCAAAAAGTTTGCAAGGTCAACTATATGCGGCTCTCTTGCGGCATTGTCAATAACGGTAATTCCGTCAGCCATTACAGATGCAAGAATAAGATTGCAGGTAGCACCGACAGACACGGTGTCAAAATAAACAGAATTGCCTATAATTCCGTTTTGCGCCTCAGCAGACACATAGCCCTCTGATATCTCCACTTTAGCCCCGATAGCCTCAAAGCCCTTTATATGCTGGTCAATAGGTCTGACACCGAAATCACAGCCGCCCGGCCATGCTATCTTAGCCTTGCCGAATCTTCCGAGCTCAGCTCCGAGAATATATGTAGAGCCTCTCATTTTTGATACAAGCTCTGCAGGCGCAGCGCCTTGAACAATATCGGTGGTATCAATAGAAGCGGTATTTTCGTTTATGTATTCGATTTTGGCGCCCATAGCCGTAAGTATCTCAAACGCCTTTGCTACATCTCGAATAACAGGCAGATTTTCTATTATACATTTGTCACGGGTAAGAATACAACCTATAATAATAGGTAAAGCGGCATTCTTAAACCCGCTTATCGTTACTTCACCGGAAAGTTGTTTTCCGCCGTTAATAATAAATTTATCCATAATAAATCAAACACGATATAGTATATCGTGTTATCCTTTCACATTATAAAAGGCCGAATGACCGTAGTTATTTCTCAGATACAAATAGTATATCATATATAGAAAGAAAAATAAAGTGGTTTTTGATAAAAAGTTTCAGCAAAAAAACATATTCGGTATCATTATATTATCGAATATGTTTTTTGTGAAATGTATTATATATGTTTTGTAATTTATTGTGCATAGTAAGCGACCGCCAGATCAACTACCATGCCATAGCTTTTTGTGCCTTCTGTACCTTGAAGCTTTAGATATGTGTCGTTTATCGTACCGCTCACCTTGGATGCAGTTGAGTCTCTGTATTTATCAAAAAACGACGAGTAAGCGGCAAGCTCCTTTTTCGTTTCATTTGCGAGCGATGAGTAAAACTCCTTGTACATGTCTCTGTCAGCCGAATAAAGGGCATTTAAAAGATATTGGAGCATATTCATATATCCGCTGTACCGAATATACGTGTCATCGGAATTTATGCAGACCAAAAATGCTACAAAGTTTGCTTCATTCTCACGTGCTATTCCTCTCTGATGAGCAAACTCATGCGCCGCTGTAAAAGGAAGAGTAAAATCGGGAAAAACCACATCAATATTTGCCTCACACGTAAAAAACGTATATACACCTGTTATATGCGTGTATGACATCGCCTCACTCATGCACACAGATTTTATTTGTGCATTTAAATTGTGCAGAAAATCGTATTTTTTAGTGCATATATCGTATGCATCTATCAGCCTGTCGCTCATGCCCTTTATATTATACGGCATTACTGAAAAGTTCTCTGTGTCATATTCGGTGCTGTCACATAGCACTTCAAGCTCGGAATAAACCCTCTCTGCGGTGTCAAGCAGATTTTGAGCGCTGACAGGAGCACTTTCGAGTCCCAGCTTTTTGTCAAGTGTAGAATTTGAATATCCGGTCAGAAAAGTAAAAACTGCAAGAGAATATAAGGCAAGCAAAAAAGAGCATATTCCGAACAGCAGAGACTTTATGCTGTTGCCTTTTTTGATGTAATGTATATAAGTTAGGGAAAAATACAGAACAAGTAAAACCGGCAGCATAAAAATCATCGTCTCGGCAAGTGAAAAAGGGAACCATCCCGTCAAATTCGCAATGAGTATCCTAAAAAATGCGGCAATATTTTCGGTAAAAAAATCCGCAAAAACACTTGAAATTAATGCTGTTATATGAATTATCAGAGACAATGCAAAAAGGCAAAGCGTTATTTTTAGATGCAACGGAATTTTTGACAGAAAATATTTAAGGTCTTTTTTTGTCTTTCCCCCGATCTTGGGCAGGGTGATATTTTGATTTATGTTAGGTGCGTTTTCGTCATTAAAGTTTGAATTCATATTTTATACCTTTCTCTGACATTACAGTCAAAAAATCATCGGGAACAGGTGCGGCAAGGACTATGTTTTTTTGCTCGAACGGATGTATGAATGATATTCTGAGTGCATGGAGCATATGTCTGCCGTGGCGATCAGCTTGCCCGTAGAGCTCATCTCCCAATATGCTGTGTCCAATGCTTGACATATGAACACGTATCTGATGCGTCCTTCCTGTGTGAAGCAGCAGGTGTACAAGCGAGCAGTTACCCCCTACAGCAAGTGTATCGTATTCAGTGAGCGAATAGGCGGCGTCATCGCTGTCTTTTGTTTTTGAAAAGACACGTGTTATTATACTTTCCTCGGCTCGTCTGATATATCCCTCGACCATTCCGCGCGGATCTGTCTTACCGTTTACAAGAGCTATGTATTCTTTTTGCACAAGCTTATTTTGTTGCAGCTTTGAAAATCTGTCGGCAGCAACAGCGCTTTTGGCAAAAATAACTATTCCGCTGGTGTTTTTGTCAAGCCTGTTTACGGCTCTGAATACAAACGGAAGATTTTTGCTTTTGTACATATAAGCAAGCCCGTTTGCAAGTGTGTCGCTGTAATGATTGTGCGAGGGATGCGTCGGTGTATACGGGGGTTTGTTGAGAGCTATATAGTAATCATCCTCAAATATGATATCAAGCGGCATTTGAACAGCAACGATATTACAGCTTTCTTTGGTTTCATGTTCAATGGATAGCCACAGTGTGTCCTGCGCAAAAATACGCTCGCGCACAGTGACCCTTTTGCCGTTGAGCATAATCCCGTCATCAAGCCTTTTCAGCCGCGAAAGCATATTTGACGAGAGCTTTATTTCATTTTTTATATAGTCTTTTACGGTTTTGTTGTTATACTTATCACTTATAATATATTTCATGCTTTCCTCAAACTGTACTTTAAAATAACAAGCCCATTATTAAAATAACACAAATAAAAATAAAAATGGTGAACTTTATGTAAAAACTATTGACAAAATCGTTTATTTGAAATATAATGTATTTATAAATAAACTATACATATGCATATGCAGAAATATTTGGAGGTTACAATGAAAGAAACAGTCGCTGTAAAAGAAGAAGCGGTAAATAAAGAGAACGTAAAAAAGGCAAAATCACCTGTCCTCGAAAAAATTGGCAACTTTTTTTTCGGATTGTTTGTTACATTTTTGTTTACACTTCCCGTATGGTGCATTTTGATGATCGTTATATATTTTGTTAACAGACTGTAATTACTTCCGTATAAATATTAAATATATCAGGAGACGCATTGATTCAAATGCGTCTCCTTTATACTATAACCGCCGAGAAAATCGCTATGGTCACTCTCGGCGGTATTATTAATTGTTGCATTAATATTCAAATAAAAAAGCAGGCAAGGTGTCCTCATATTCTTTCCTATCGTTATTTTTCTATTACAGAAGCAACGCACAAAACGGCGAGTGAGGATCCATGCAAATTCCTATGCAAAAAAAGCGGGCAGTGCCCGCACCCATCCTCCCGCCTATTGTATCTTTGGTTCTTCTTTAACTCAACCAAACGGCGGGGCGTAATTACTCAATTTCCTATGCAATAAAAAACAAATCCGAACCAATTTCGATTTACGAAATAGTTCGGATTTGTTATGCATGGTGACCCGTGGGAGAATCGAACTCCCGTTTTCGCCGTGAGAGGGCGATGTCTTAGCCGCTTGACCAACGGGCCATCTGTCAACGACTCTGTTATTATAGCACATCATTTTCGAAAATGCAATAGTTTTTTCGAAAAAAATCGAATTTTTTTTATTTTTTTTCAAGATCAATAAGACGGTTTGAAATTTCGTACCCTAATATGGCGGCAGCACTTGCGGCAGACAGTGATGACAAAAAGTTTCTGCTGTAATCTATTCTGACAGTATTGTCTGCAAGACTTAGTATCTTTTTTGAAATTCCACGTTTTTCTCCGCCGATTATAAGGAGAAGAGGGGAGGATATTTCTATATTCGCTATTGACTCTGAGTTTTCTTTTGCGGTTGCAATAATAGTTGCACCGAGTTTTTTTAGGTGCTCGACAGCCGCTACTGGCTCAACAGAATAAATATCACACAGCTCTGATGCACCGGCAGAAGAACGGCAAACGATGCTTGCGGCGCTCATCCAATTTCTCTCTGGCAGGATAACAGCGTCAGCACCGAATGCGTACAGCGAACGCAGAGCGTACCCAAAGTTGAAGGGGTCCTCAATTCCATCAAGCATAACAAAAAATCTCTTGTCATCGAGTGTATCGGGAAGTGTGCA
>JBGVFH010000059.1:0-5567 GCA_045120955.1 Eubacteriales bacterium
GCTATTGCAAACGGAAAAGTTGCCATTGACGGTGCTGCCGATATTTCCGCAGTAAGCACCGCGCTTGCTAATGCGAAAGCGGCAATTGATGAGATCAAGACGGATGCTGAGCTTACTGCCGAGGAGCTGGCAGTAGCAAAAGCTGAAGCCAAGTCTGCTCTTGATGTATACGTGGATTTGGATGACTACCGTGCAGAGCAGCAGAGTGCTATAACAACGGCAATCGCAAACGGGAAGATCTCCATTGATGCGGCCATCACAAAAGCAGGCGTAACCTCTGCGCTTGATAGTGCCAAGCTCGCGATTGATGCGATTAAAACCGATAGTGAAATGACCGCCGATGAGCTTGCAAACGCAAAGCAAACGGCAAAGAACGCCTTGTCTGCTTACGTAAATGCAGAGAATTACCGCGAAGCACAGAAAACGGAGCTTTCTTCTGCAATCACGAACGGCAACAATGCCATTGATTCCGCAAGTGATATTGCTTCGGTAAATACTGCTCTTACCAATGCAAAAGCAGTTATTGATACGATCAAAACCAATGCACAGCTTACCGCCGAGGAATTGATAGTAGCAAAGACGGCGGCAAAAACCACGCTTGAGTCTTATAAAAACTCGGCTGATTACCGTGATGCGCAAAAGGCGGAACTCCAAAGTGCTATCGCAAACGGAAAAGCAGCCATTGATGCCGCAACCAATATATCGGGCGTTGAAAGTGCGCTCGCAACTGCGAAGGCAACGATCGATGCGATTGAAACCGATGCCGAGATCACGGCAAAAGAACCTACCATCACCACCTCGTTTGCAAACGGTCAGGTATTTACAAATACAAGAGCCACTCTCGACGTAGTTGCTAAAGATGCAAGCGGAAAGAAGCTTGCCTATTCTAAAGTGACTGTAACCGTAAATGGCGAAGCAGCAACGGTAAATTGGGACGACACCGAAAAGACAAGCTATAATTTCGTATTCGTATCCGGCGAAAACACGATCGTCATTACAGCAACGGACGGTGCGTATACCAAGACTGCAACTTATACCGTTACGTGTAATCTGCAAAAAGCAACAACGGTAACCGTCTCCATTGAAGCCTTCTCAATCGGACTTGGCTATATTGTTGCCCCCTTCGATTTTGAACTCAATGAAGCAAATCTTTCCGATATGGCAGATACGTACGGTTATAACAGTGCAGATGAATTCAAAGAAAAAATTTCTATGGCTTACGTACTTGACTACGTTTTAAAAACCAACGGTCTTGAAATGGATTACCAAGGATCTCTTGAAAGCACCTATAACGGATTTTACATGAGTTCCATGTCGGGTATAGCAGATACTACCGTTGCTGTTCCCGACGAGTTATACGCCAAGCTTGAAGAAAATGGATATTATCTCGACGAAGGCGTATATGAAGAAGGTACTCTTGGCGAGTTTGGCGTGACTTGGGGATCGGGATGGATGTATACTGTAAACAACAGTTATCCCAACGTGCCGTTCTGCGATTACGTTCCTCAAGACGGAGATGTTATGCGCGTTCAGTTTACATTGGCTTACGGTTCGGATATCGGATCTTCCATGGTTGGAGATTTGTGGTTTGACGCTGTTGACAGAGATCCGCTAACCAAGCTGATTGCGAAAGCAACGGAAATCGGTGTTGATACCGAGGATGCAATTACCGTGGTTTCGACCTTCGGCATTACACAGGACGAATTGGATGCGGCTTGCGTAGAGCTTCAAGCGGCAATCAATGCGGCACAGTAAAACATGAAACAAAAAACGATTCGCACATTATGTGCAATTATCCTTTGCATTACTACGCTTTTAGGGGCGCAAATCGTCGCCCCTTTCAGCGCGTATGCAGCGGAACAGTCAACGGTTTATAGTATAGCTACCGATATCATCAATTGGAAAAAATCCACGGTTGGATCGAATGCGGACGGATACCTTATGAACGACGGCTTTTTGTCTCTCGCAGGTACAACGCCCGGAGATTGGTATCCTATCGGACTTGGGCGGCTTGGCATTACAGACAATCAGACCGGCTATCTCGCAGTCATAAATGAAACCGTGCAAAAACGTTATCAGACGGCAGAAAAGCTTGATCGAACAAAGTCGACGGAATGGCACCGCATCGCTTTAGCCGTATTGGCTTCTGGTGGCGATCCACGGCATATGGGTGTTAATGGAGAAATTGACCTTATTGCCGACGGTACGTATAATCGAGGGCTTACGGTATCTCCCGGTCAACAAGGAATCAACGGTTGGATATGGGGGCTTATCGCGCTTGACAGTAAGCGCTATGAAGTCCCCTCGGATGCAGTAAATACTCGTGAAGATTTCATAGTAGAGATTTTGCGTACACAACGCACAGACGGTGGATTTGCTCTCACGGGTGAGGTTAGCGACGTTGATATTACTGCTATGGCGATACAGGCGTTAGCACCTTATTACAACTCGGAAACGGTATATTTCTATACGTCTTCCGTCGTAAAAACATCAGAAGGTGCATATGCAGAGTGCAGTAAGACTGTTCGTGAAGTAATTGACGAGAGCGTTGCATGGCTTTCAAGCGTTCAATGTGCCAACGGTGACTTTGCAAGTTGGGGAATGCAGAATGTGGAAAGCACGGCTCAGGTTCTTGTGGCATTAAGTACGCTCGGGGTGGATGCCTTGCACGATTCCCGATTTATCAAAAACGGAAATACCGTACTTGACGGAATACTGAAATACCGACTCTCAAACGGTGGCTTTGTGCATTCGTTTACGTACGATCCCGATAATCCTACGTCGTTGCCGGATCAGGCAAATACTATGGCGAGCGAGCAGGTCTTATATGCGCTGGTTTCGCTGTGGCGCTATCAAAACGGTATGCGCTCACTTTACGATATGAGAGATGAGTTTAGCATAACCGAGCGATTGACGATCGATGCTTGTATTTCAACGATCAATTTGCTTGACGAGAATTCATCAAAAGAAGATATCGAAGCAGCAACATCGGCGTATTGCAAAATCCCCGCGCTTGATCGCTGTTATGTCAACAACTATGCAAAGCTTGCAACATTAGCCAAGGAATACGGCGTGGAGCTTCCTGAGAACACTCCTACGTATAACGGAGGTGTCGGCAATGCCGAGCAACCGTTGCTCTACTTTTCCGAATCCAATAAGGCAAGTGCGGATGTTTTGCCTTCCGACGAGGAACTGACCACCGAACACTTCGCTACCGTTACGACGCTTCGGTATATTCTTTCAAACTCCGAGGATTTTGAAGGAAAGCAAGCTTATATCATAAAACTTGACAAAGCGTATAACCGTATTTTGGAGATTCAAGCCGAGATCGAGACTATAAAAGCCGAAATCAAAGAAAAGCTCTATCCTTTTGACAGCATCAGCTTGTCGGACAGAAAGATGGTGCATGAGCTTTATGATAGATATATATCTCTTTCAGAATATGACAGAAGTCAATTTGAGCCGTCCGATATCGAAGGACTGCTTAAAAGTAAAACGCAGGTAGACAACCTGTATCTTGCCGTCCTGATCAGCGGCATATCCGTCACGGTCGCGGTGATCGTAACGGCGGTAGTAATCTACCGTATCAAAAAACGCAGAAAGGAACGGGCGATGAACGCTATGCCCGAAAGTGAGGAATGAAAAAGGATCTGTTTGCCCTCGCAATCGTAGTGTTTATTCTGATATTCGTCTTCTCGGGGACGAAGATACAAACGGTTGACGAATATTATTTGACTCACATTGACGATATAACCGAGGATAGCGAAACGATCTACCTCACGATTCGTTGCGATACGATTCTTAACAATTGGGATGATCTCGATCCTGCCTTAAAGTACGAGAAATACGTTCCCGAAGATGGTGTTATCCTTGCGAGAACAGAATACGTTCTTCGCAAGGGTGATACCGTTTACGACGTTCTTGACAGAGCGATCAGGCACAATCAGATTCAGATGGAGTGTATCTATTCTCAAAATTACGGAAGCGTATACGTGCAAGGAATTAACCATTTGTATGAATTCAGCTGTGGAGAGCTTTCCGGATGGATGTATATGGTGAACGGTGAGTTCCCGAACTACGGTTGCTCAAAGTACGAGTTGAAGGATGGCGACGAGATCGTATGGTGCTATACCTGCGATCTTGGTCGTGACGTTGGATGTTATTGGGAGGGATTTCAAAAATGAGATATTTTGACAGACTTCACCCGATAACGGCATTCGTCTATTTTATGTTGCTTCTGCTTGTGGCAATGCTGACGATGAATCCCGTGATCATCACGATATGCTATCTTGCAAGTGTTGTCTTTTGCGGAATGTTGATTGGAATACGCAAGCTCCTATCAAGCCTTGCATATAACATTCCTATAATGCTGATGATAGCACTGACAAATCCAATGTTCGTGCATAAGGGAGAAACGATTCTGTTTTTCCTCAACGATAACCCTGTAACCAAGGAAGCCATCGTGTACGGCGCATTTGCATCTATGATGATCATGTCGGTATTCTATCTGTGCCGATGCTACACGGAAATTATGACGAGCGATAAATTCATATATCTGTTCGGCAGAGTGATACCGAAGCTTTCTCTCGTGCTGTCGATGATCCTTGCTTTTATTCCCAAGCTGAAAAGAAAGTACAAGGAAATAGACGAGGCGCAAAAGGCGCTCGGAATATATGCTACCGAGAGTTACGTGGATAAAATTCGCAGTAAAATGCGTGTGCTTTCCATCCTGCTCACCAACAGTCTTGAAACCTCTGTGGATACCGCGGACAGTATGCGCGCGAGAGGTTATGGGCTTAAGGGGCGTACAAGCTATGCTATATATCGCTTCACCGTCGCTGATTTTGCCTATCTTATGTTCAGCATAATATTTGGCGTCGCCACGGTCGTACTCATTATGCTTGGAACATCCGAATTTTACTATTATCCCACTATATCGGTGATCAAAGGAACACCGACGGTCTATATTCTCTATTCGTCGCTTGTGCTTCTTGCAGGCTCATCAATCTTTATGGAGGTAAAAGAAAACTTCTTATGGCGTTACTTGAAATCAAAAATTTGAGTTTTACATATAACGGCGCAAAAAATAAGGCGTTGTCCGATATCAACATTGAGATTGAGAGCGGAGATTTCGTTTTGCTTTGCGGAGAATCGGGATGCGGGAAAACGACTCTTTTGAAGCTCTTAAAAAAGCAGCTTCGCCCTGCCGGAAAGACAGAAGGTGTCATTACTTACGGCGGTGTGAATATAGACGAGCTGGATGAACGTGCATCGGTAACCGAAATCGGCTACGTTATGCAGAATCCAGACAATCAGACCGTGACCGATAAGGTGTGGCATGAGCTGGCATTCGGTCTTGAAAGTCTTGGTGAAAGTACGGACGTGATCAGGCGCAAGGTGGCGGAGATCTGCGGATTTTTCGGCATTGGCGAATGGTATCATAAAAAGACGAGCGAGCTGTCGGGCGGTCAAAAGCAGCTTCTCTCGCTCGCGTCGGTTATGGTAATGAATCCGAGTGTACTTGTTCTTGACGAGCCGACCGCACAGCTCGATCCCATTGCCGCCTC
>JBGVFH010000060.1:0-2473 GCA_045120955.1 Eubacteriales bacterium
AAAGTTGGTGCAAAGTTGGTGCAAAGTTGGTGCAAAGTTGGTGCAAAGTTGGTGCAAAGTTGGTGCAAAGTTGGTGCAAAGTTGGTGCAAAGTTGGTGTGAAGTTAGAGTGAAGTTAGACTAAACGTAGACTAAACGTAGACTAAAAGCCAATGCGGGGTTAGTCAAAAATCGATAAACCGGCTGAGATGCCGGTTTTTTATTCCAGAAGGTAACAAGTTATGTTACCGGGTAACAAAATTATGTTACCGCGGGGAACCCTTATTTTATGCGGCTCTCCGGCCATTTTTGCCACCGGTTACTGGTTACAAAAGTTTTTCCTACCTTTTATATACGATCCCCCCTCCCCTATATACGCGTATATGCGCGCGCAAATTTTTATTATTTATACTTATATAATAAAAAAAAAATGTAACCTATAAAATAAGGAAAAAACACAATAAAATCAATAAGTTACGGGTTACAAAAAATTTGTAACCAAAATGTAACCCGTAACCCCGAAAACGAAAAAGCCTCCGGCACGGATCCGGAGGCTTGAGAGCTCAAATATTCGCAACGGCGGATATAGTATCACAGGCTACCGGTTAAAAGTGTGAGCGTTACCGCAGATCACAAAAAGATCTTAAAAGGGTATTGACAACATAGGCTATATGTGTAATTTTTGAAAGTGTGTAATTCTTTTGCAGAGGGTTACACCCTCATAATTACACAAATTACACAGTCAAAAATTACACACGGAGGGCCTTATGGCTGGCAATGCGATCACGATTACCCCCGACGTGCTCATGCGGGTTAGAGAGCTTACCGCCGCCGGGTTTAAGTGCAAGGATTTAGCGTCGGAGTTAAGTGTTACCGAGCGTAAGATTTACAGCCTTATAGAACGGAATATCGAATTTGCCCGCGCTGTTGCCGAGGGTAAGCAGGCTTTTAACGACGCAGAAAAAATACGCAAGGCAAAGGGATCCGGAAGGGGACCCGGGTTTAGAGCCGCGGCTAAGCACACGGCCGCGGATAAAGCCCCGCGTGAGGTTGAGCTGGCCCCAGCTGTTGAGGCACAAAGGGTGCAGAAAGCCGTCGCCGCAGAAAGCAGAAAAGCAAAGATCCAGGCCGCCGCCGCTATGCCACCGGCAAACACTGCACCCCCTCCGGCAAAAACTGAAAAGCCGGAAGAGTTGACAGAAGATGCCAAGTTGCTGTTTATTACTCCGGGTATGCCTAATGCCAAGTTGATGAACAGGTACGCGTCGCGTATGGTCCAGTTGCTGGATAAGATGTTGGATACGAGTATTCAGACCGGCCGCTCTAACCGCCTGATTGAGCTTTTGGTCGAGGTCGTTTATGGCTGGCAGAAAACTCAAAATGTTACGCTCACGGCAAAGGTTGAGCGTCCGGTCGAGTCAATGGAAGATAACAAACTCATTGACGTGATAAACATCGGAGCGGATGATGAGTGAAGTAACACGGCGCGAGGCCCTGGAGGAACTGGCAAAGCGCAGAGCGCGGGAAAACTTAAGCAGTTTTGTGCTGTATAACCATGATGATTATCTTATGGGTTGGTTCCACCTTGAGATCTGCAGAGCGTTAAAACAATTCGCTTTAGATGTAATTGCTAAGAAGTCACCGCGGCTAATCATAACCGCGCCGCCGCGGTCCGGTAAAAGCCAGCTGGTGAGCCGTGATTTTCCGGCCTGGTTCCTGGGTAATTACCCGGAGTGCCATATAATCGCAAGTTCATACTCCAGCGACCTTGCGGGGGCTATGAACACGGATGTACAAAGAATTATCGACGGCCCGCGGTTCCGTGAATTGTTTCCTTTTGTTTTCCTTGCGAGCAAAGAGGCCACGGCCAAGACCGGAGACACGGGAGCCTATAAGAAAACAACCGATAAATTCGAGATCGTGCATTATCGCGGGTCGTACCGCAGCGCGGGCGTGGGTGGCGGTATCACAGGTATGGGCGCGGATATCCTGATTATCGACGACCCGCACAAAGACAAAGCCGAGGCCTACAGTGCCACTATGCGCAGCCGCGTGCATGACTGGTACGCCTCCACCGCTTACACGCGACTGGCACCGGGCGGCGGCGTGATCGTTATGTGCACACGTTGGCACACTGACGATCTAGTGGGCCACCTCCTGGAGAAAGCGGCACACGGCGGCGATCAGTATCATGTTATCAATTATCCGGCCATCGCTGAGCATGATGAGAAATATCGCAAAGAGGGCGAGGCCCTGCACCCTGAACGTTACAACCTGCTAGCACTTACGGCGATCAAGGCACAAATCGGATCTGAATTATGGGCGGCGATGTATCAGCAGCACCCGGTACCGGAGGGCGGCGGAACCTTTAAGAAAGCATGGATCCAATATTACAAAGAGCTGCCGCCGTTTTTTGACAAAAAAGTTTTATCATGGGATATGACTTTCAAAGACTCAAAAACAAGCGATTATGTGGTAGGATCGTGCTGGGGACG
>JBGVFH010000061.1:0-45359 GCA_045120955.1 Eubacteriales bacterium
CTTTAACTGCTCGCTTGAGGCAGGCGAGAAGAAATACGTGACAGCGCCTTCTGAGCTTTCTGTTTTGCACTGCAGAGCGTTGCCGTCGCTGTCAACAACGGATATGCTCGGTTCGCCGTATATTCGCTCAAGTGTAAAACATCCAAAAGGAACAGCGCCGCTTATATACTTCGATACATCGGCGGTCATGGGGTGCCTTGGCATTTGAGCATCTGAGAGAAGCGTAACATCATCTCCGAGAGCTACTCCGTTGACGGTTACAGAAGTATTATTTGACGGGTAGAGCACGGTTATCTTAGTGCTGTCTGAGTCGGTGTATGAGAAAACGAAGTTTTCCTTCTTCTCGTCACACTCGCTTGCATCAAGCGCCCTGCCGTCGGAGGCTTTTACGGTTACTTCGGGATGTGTGAGCAGTCCTTCGACCGAATATTTTACGTAGTGTGCATTGTCATATCTGACAGCTCCCTCGACGGTAATGCTGTCCTGTGCTATATGCTCCTCTGACAGTGTGATGCCTCCGAGCTTAACTATGCTGTCATACGGTGCTGTTATACTGACGGTGTGACGCATGCTCTGCGGATAGTCACATATGTAACTGTTGCTGTCCTCCGAACGAATGACGGTGAGGGCGGTGCCGCTTATGTCTGCTTCTATCTCAGGCTCTGAGAAAAGCCCGCTTATCCGATATGTGCAGTATGATGGAAGGTCAGATGCGTTTTCCCATTTCAGAGGCGAGGGGTAGGCTGACGTGCCTGTGAGTGACGTGCTTTCAAGGGGTATGCCGTTTATTCTCACGCTTGCATCCGAAGGAGCCTGCAGTACTGCGTCGATCGTGCTTACGCTGCTGATGTCGGCTACGACCTCGACAGATATTACCTCCCACATTGCAAAGCCGAATGAGGATCTTTGCTCGGAGGCGCCGAGCGTAACGTTGGCGATATCCTTGTCGGTGTATATGGTATATACGGGGTTTTGCGCTGTATAATGCTTTACCGCCTTTTTGTATTTGTAATCACATCCAAACGCGGGTGAGAGAGTCTGTGCAAATACCTCCTCCCAATTTTCGTATTCGGTAAGTGTGTCCTTGTATACTGCAAAAAGAGAGTCGGAGAGGTATGTGTCAAACTCAGCCGTTATTTCCTCGATCTTGTATTTTGGCTGAGAAGCCTCGTACTGAGAGAGAGCTTGCCACCATACGCAAAGACCTGCCGCCGCAATTACGAGAAACACCGCCGAGTATATAAGAAGAAATTTGCCGAATTTGCCGAGCTTTTTCCTGCTTTTTGCGCTTGGCTCCGATGTGCTTTCTTCTGCTGCCGTGCCGTGGCAATCGTCAGCTTGCTCGGACTCACTTTTGTCTGTTTGTGCGGCGGGCGTTGCTTTTTCACTTATATTTTCAGTGCCTTTTTCCTGCTCGGAGACGGTATCGCTCATGCTTTCGGCGGCGGTGCCGCCCGCCTCCTCGATCATCGTCTCCCAGATAGGCTCGGTGCTGTGGTTTTCTGTAGTATTCATTAAATATATGTCCTTTTCGTTACTTTACGAGAATTGAGTTTGGCAGTATTCTCTCGCCGTATGCGTATGAATTCATCGTAAGATTTCCGCCGTTGTATACCATCAGAGATGAATAACCGCCGTCAAGATTGGTCGCATTTACCGCTCCGTATTGCAAAAATATCTCGATGAGATCGTCGAACGTAGCGCCGAAGCTCGAGAGGCTTCTGCCCTCGATGACGAGCAGCAGTATCGCACCGTCCGCTCTTTGAGCTATAGCTGTTCTCGGGTTTCGGCTGACTCCCAAATAATAGTCAGCGTTGACGGGATTTTCGTTGATGATAAGCGCAGGACCGAAGCTGACCGCATCGACGACTCCCTTGCTTATCGCATCCTGTGCGGTCATTGAGCCTACATACAAAATGCCGTTTCGGTCAAAGCCGCAAATGCTGTATTTTTTACCGTCGTCACCCCAGAGTATCTTGCTGTCTTTTATGACCATGCCCTTTGGTATTCCGCCCTTTTGCGTTCCGTCAGGGTCATAAAAGCCGCCGCCGTTTACTCCCGCTACGGCATCATATTTTCTTATCATATCACGGAGCGAAAGCCCGACCGAATTTTCGCCGTAGCTGTCAGGCACCCCGACGAATACCCGAGTCGGATCCTCTACTATCATGAGCATCCCCTTGTAGGTGTCCGTTTTTATCTCAACCGTCTCAATTCCGCTGTTGTCCGTGCTGTTGTTCTCGGTTACGTCGTCTCCTTGATGGCTTGAGTCGTTGTTATCGTTGTTGCTTGCATCGTTCTTATTTGCGTTTATCGTTATTTTGCTCGGGTCTGTCATCTCACCTCCGAGCAATTCCATATCGGTGACGTTTTGCTTTACAGAGAGCATTTCTTCTATCTCGTTTTGTGTCATGCACATATTTACGAGTATTCCGCCGACG
The DNA here is from genome assembly GCA_045120955.1 of Eubacteriales bacterium. Taxonomy (GTDB): domain Bacteria; phylum Bacillota; class Clostridia; order Oscillospirales; family CAG-272; genus JAZMZS01. Next base: position 2,442 of record JBGVFH010000061.1, read on the forward strand.
CTGGTTTCCTTCAGCGAAAGAACGAACAGTTCCTTTGCCGACTCAGACGGTCCTCTGACTACCAATATCATTGCTGAGTATAAAAACAGCACTAATAAAAGCAAAGTAACGCCGAGCGCCGCCATCACCCGCCCGAAGATGCAAAGTGCCAATCTCGTTTTTTCGTTTTTCATGTATATTCTCCGTTTTTTGAGCTTTTTTTACAACGTATACCAATATTATACAATATATCATCGGCAAATGCAACCGATTGACGCAAATTGAAATACGACGAAAACAAAACAGCATGGGCGCTCCGTAATTTAAGCGCCCATGCTGTTTTGTTTGTTGTTTAATTGTTAAAATCCGACGTTTCCGTCATTTCCGTCATCGTCTTTGTTCTCAGAGCTGTCATCCGACGGCAAGTTCTGCTGCTCACGCTCGGACTGAGCGTAGCTTCCGAAATGCTCTCGGTTTTTCTCACGCTCCTCACGCTTCTTCTGTTCCTCTTCCTCAATTTGACGGCGGCGCTCGTTTTCTTCACGGCTGACACGGTCTTTCTCGGCTGTCATAGCCTCAAGCTCCTCTATCGTGACGTCAGAGTCCATTGCCGCTTTGAACTGAGCATCGTCCATAGTTTCGTTCTTTACAAGGAACTTTGCAACAAAATGAAGCTTGTCAATATGCTCACGCAGTATACTTATAGATCTTTCGTATGCGTCTTTTACGATCTTCTTTATCTCCGCATCTATCTTTGCGGCTGTTTCCTCCGAGTAATTTTTCTCGCTTGAGAAATCTCTGCCGAGGAATACCTCGTCTCCGCTGTGCTCGGAGCCGTAGAGAATGGGACCGAGCTCATCGCTCATGCCGAGTCTCGTTACCATCTTGCGTGCGATAGAAGTTGCTCTCTGAATGTCGTTGGAAGCACCGCCCGATACATCGTCAAATATGATGGCTTCGGCGGCTCTTCCTCCGAGAAGCATCGATATCTCATCGATAAGACCGTTTTTGTATTCGCTGTACTTATCCTCAAGCGGCGGGGTGAGCGTGTATCCGAGTGCTCTGCCGCTGGGAATGATGGAAATAAGTCTGACGGGATCCTGAGAGGGAAGTACGTGTGCGATTATTGCATGACCTGCCTCGTGATATGCCGTCTTGAGCTTTTCCGCTTCTTTTATCTTAAATGACTTTTTCGGTGTTCCTACAACGATTTTGAGCGATGCTTCTTCGATATCATTCATACCTATGAGCATCTTTCTCTTTCTTGCTGCGATAAGAGCTGCCTCGTTGAGAAGATTTGCAAGATCCGCACCTGTAAATCCGACCGTCGTTTGCGCTATCTTTCTCAGGTCAACACCGTTTTCAAACGGCTTGCCTTTAGCATGGACCTTGAGAATATCCTCTCTTCCGCGAAGATCGGGGTAATTTACGGTTATCTGTCTGTCAAAGCGCCCTGGACGAAGAAGTGCAGGGTCGAGTATGTCGGGGCGGTTTGTTGCCGCCATGACAATAACGCTCTCTCTTCCGTCAAAGCCGTCCATTTCAACAAGGAGCTGGTTTAGCGTTTGCTCACGCTCGTCATGTCCTCCGCCGAGTCCTGCACCTCTGTGGCGGCCTACAGCATCGATCTCGTCAATAAATATAATAGCGGCAGGGTTCTTTCTTGCTGTTTCAAACAGGTCGCGCACACGGGATGCACCCACACCGACATACATCTCAACGAAGTCCGAACCGGAAATAGAATAAAAGGGAACGCCCGCCTCTCCCGCAACAGCCTTTGCGAGAAGCGTTTTACCTGTACCGGGAGGGCCTACGAGAAGCACTCCTTTCGGTATTTTTGCACCGAGCTTTCTGTATCTCTCGGGATCACGCAAAAAGTCAACAACTTCCTTCAGATCCTCTTTTTCCTCGTCACAGCCTGCAACATCGGAAAATCTGACCTTGATCTTTTCGCTTGAACCGAGCTTTGCCTTCGCTTTGCCGAAGGCATTTATCTTACCGCCCTTGCCGGTCGCTTGATTCATCATAAATATCCAAAAGCCGATGAACAGGACGAATATTATAACGTATGGAAGAAATTCTACCCACCATGGTATCTGCGTTGGCTCTATGAGGTTGTATTCTACTGTATTTTCGGGGTTTTCAAGTATGAGAGGAACAAAGATCTGATCTCTGAACAGCTCATAGTCGAGCAAAACGGCGTTGATCTCCTTGCCGTCAGTCAGGACTATCGAGAGGTTTGCCTCCTGATCAAGCTCAAAGGATGCGACCTCTCCGTTTTTGAAATATCCGAAAATGTCCTGCGTGGTCAGCTCATCCTCGTGGGATGCGCTTCGCAGCAGCTGCGTCGCAACGGTAAGAACTACCGCAATGAGCACGACGTACATTATCACGGTTTTAAAATTGCTTTTTCTCATCAGGTGTAAAATGGTCCTTTCGTGTATTTGTCACTTTATATAAACTTTTGGGTCCAGCACCCCGATAAAGGGAAGTGTACGGTATTTTTCATCATAGTCAAGACCGTACCCGATAACAAACTCATCGGGTATCTCCCGTCCTATATAATCGGGGGTAAACTCTGTTTCTCTGCGTGACGGTTTATCGAGCATCGTGCAGGTATGAACACTGCGTGCGCCCATTTCCTTTATGTGTGCAACCACGTTTTTCAGAGTATATCCGCTGTCGATAATGTCTTCAATTATTATTATTGCACATTTGTCGATGTTTTTTCTCTTCAGGTCAAGAATAATATTTGTTTGTCTTGACGTGACGGTGGAGCTGCCGTATGAGGAGACCTTCATAAAGTCTATCTCGGCAGGCACACTGAGCTTTCTCATGAGGTCAGCCATAAAGGGCATGGAGCCTTTGAGTATTCCGACCAAGACTATATGCTCTTCATTTGCAAAGTCTCTTGATATTCTCTGAGCCAGATCCGTGGTTATCTCGTCTATTTCTCTTTCATTCAGAAGCACTTCTGCTACATCTTCGTATTGTCTGTTCAATTTGTAAGTCCTCCGCTTTAATGTATATCATTTTTGATTTTTATACTCTTGTATATATAAAATACAGCGGCATATGCGTCGCATTTTCCTTGTCGGCGGCTCTTACCGATACTGCCCAAACGATCCTGCCGTCTCGCTCAATTATCGGTAAGCGGTATCTTTCACTCAGCGGTATCTTGCATTCGGAAAAAAGTTTTTTTATCTTATGCGTGTGTCCGCCCGATACTATAGTGTCACCTTCTCGGCGCGATCTTGCCGTAAACGTATTACTTATTGTATCACCCGATAGTGTTTGTTGTATAAATAATTTGTAAACATTTTGTGTTTTTAATTTTTCGATCTGCTCAATTTTATCAAAAATAAAAATTTCGGAGCCGTCTGGAAGTATGTTTTCTCCCATGCAAAGCTCAAGTTCCCAAGCCGTGTTTTCGTTTTCGGTCTTTCTTGAGTCGTTTTCAATATACAGAAAACCGTCCTTTTGAGAGACTCTTTTTTTGTTTATGAGAGAAAGACAAAAGCTCTTTCTTTTTTTGAGCAGGGAAACGCATTTCTCTATGTGCGTGTATTCATACCCTGCGCCCTCCTCCTCAAAGTAAAGGCACAGCACCCTTGACAGGATCGATATGTGAAGCCCCGAAAGAGCTGAGGTGTCGAGCGGCTTTGGCGCTTTTTTGTAATAATCGAGCGCCGCCGAGTCGATGTAATCGCTGTCGGCTGACAAGAGCTTTGATGCTCTGATCACGGAAGCTTCAAGGGATGGGTTTATTGAACGAAGCTCGGGCAGTACGTTGTGCCGTATGCGGTTTCGGGTGTATACCGTATCGGTGTTCGTTCTGTCAGTCACATATCCGATAGATAGTGCGTGGCAATACCCGTATACCTGCTCTTTTGATAAAAAGAGAATAGGGCGGACGATATATCCGTCACGCACGGGCGGTATGCCGCATACTCCGCACAGTCCCGCCCCCCTTGTGAGGTTGAACAGCACCGTTTCCGCATTGTCGGTCGCATTGTGTGCGGTAGCGATAAATACCTTTGCCCCTTGCTTTGCTTCAAGCTCTTTTTTTATTGATGAAAAAAACTCATACCTGACGTTTCTTGCACATTCCTCTGTGCCGAGAGACCGCTCTTTCGACAGGGCTGATATATCAACCCTCAGCGTGCGCAGAGGTATGCCGTATCTCTCGCACTCCTTTTTGCAAAATGCCTCGTCAGCATCTGCCTCGTCTCCCCGCAGCATATGGTTTATATGTGCGCACGTGACACAGATACCTCTTTTCTTTGCGATCTCAACGAGCGCAAACAGCAAAATCGACGAGTCTGCTCCTCCCGAGTACCCTACTATGATGTCGGTACACTCAAGCATACCGTAGCTGTCGGCATAACGCTCAAGCATACCGATGAGTTGTTGTTTTGTATCTTTCATTATATACTCTACGGCGGGAAAGTGTGTTTTTGGTGCTTTTCCCCGCACGAAAAATTATTCTTCTTCTCTTACCGTATCTATTGAACGGAACTTTGTAAACTGAGGTATCCAGCCCATTTTTACCGTTCTTGTTTCGCCGTGGCGGTTTTTTGCTATGATGATCTCAGCTATGTTTGTGTCGGCATCCTCAGGCTTTTCTGTTGAGTAATAATCGTCACGGTAAAGAAAGATTACCACGTCTGCGTCCTGCTCGATAGAGCCGGATTCACGAAGGTCCGAGAGCATGGGACGTTTTCCCTGTGAGCCCGTTCTTGACTCCGAGCCTCTGGAGAGCTGAGCACAGCATATTACGGGAACGCCGAACTCTTTTCCCATGATCTTGAGATTTCTTGAGATGTCTCCGACCTCAGCCGTACGGTTGTCTGTTTTTTTATCGCTTTGCATCAGCTGCAAGTAGTCTATGACTATAAGCCCAAGGTTTTTCATACGGCGCAGCTTTGCCTTCATCTGAGTGATGGTAAGACCCGTTGAGTCGTCGATGTATATTTCACAGCCTGCGAGGTTGTTGACAGCCTGCGAAAGCTTTTCCCATTCACCGTCAAGCTTGCCGCTTCTGAGCAGATGGCTGTCTACCATAGCCTCGCTTGACAGCATTCTCGATGCAAGCTGCTCGCCCGACATTTCAAGCGAGAATACGCATACCTTTTTACCCGTCTGCTTTGCCACATTTGTTGCGATGTTCATAGTAAACGAGGTCTTTCCCATACCGGGTCGTGCGCCCACTATGATAAAGTCACCCTTGCCCATTCCGACAAGTACATTGTCAAGCCCCGAAAACCCCGTCGGAGTTCCTGAGCTTGCTCCTTCGTTTGCCGCAAGAGTGTCAAGCTCCTCGTACACATTTGCGAGAATGTCACGAATGTGTCTGAACTGCTTTGTGTCACGGTGCTCGGCTATCTCAAATATCCTTTGCTCGGCATTTCCGAGAAGCGAATCGACCGACCCTTGCTCTGAGTAGGCAATGTCACTTATGTCAGAGCAGGTGAGAATGAGACGGCGCAGAGTGCTTTTGTCCTTTACTATCTTTGCGTAGTCTCTTGCGTTTGCCGCAGTAGGAACTATCTGGGCTATGTCCTTTATATACTGTGTGCCGCCGCTTTTGTCAAAGATACCCTCTTCCTCGAGCATTCGGATAAGCGTTATTACATCTATATCACGGCTTTTGACAAAAAGCTGTCTCATCGCCGTATATATGCTTCTGTGCTCCTCAAGATAAAAATCGTCCTCTGTGATAAGCTCAGCTACCGTAGCCAAGCATTCCGGATCGAGTAAGATACTTCCGAGCACAGACTGCTCAGCCTCAAGAGCATAAGGCAGCTTTCTTGATAAATCGTCCATTTCGTTTCTCCGTTAAGAAGAATATCAAAAGCCTGCGCTTGTGATATTACAGTAATGTTTTGCCCTGTGCTGTATGAGGGCAACAAGATGTCTGCTCATGGCAGATAATATGCACATTATTTGTCTGTTATTACAACGTTTATTTTGCCGATGATATCGGTGTAGAGCTTTACGTTTACGCTGTAGGAGCCAAATGCTCTTATGGGGTCGGAAAGGTCTATTTTTCTCTTGTCTATCGTTATTTTGTGCTGGTCTTCAAGACACTGCGCTATCTCCTTTGCCGTGACAGAGCCGTAGAGACGTCCGTCAGCACCTGCAGTTGCAAGCACCTTTACGCTGACCTTCTCAAGCTTTGCCGCAGTTTCCTTTGCCGCCTGCTTTTCAAGCTCTATCTTGTGAAGGCGTGATGCCTCCTTGTTTTTGAGGTCGTTCATTGCTGCCGCATCTGCGACTATTGCAAGACCCTTTGGAAAAAGGAAGTTGCGGGCATATCCGTCAGAGACGTTGATAGCCTGACCCTTTTTTCCCTGACCTTTAACATCCTGTGTAAGAATTACTTTCATTATATTATCCTCCTTGGGTTATGGTTTGTTTATTGAAAATTACAGCTCTTCGCTGTCCTTTGCCGTTTTGTCAATGGCGGAGCGTATCAGCTCAAGAGATTTTTCAAGCCCCTCTTTTATAAAACCGCCCGCACGGTCAAAGCTGCCGCCTCCGCCAAGCTGCTTCATGATAAGCTCCACATTTATTTTTCCTGCGCTTCTTGCAGATACAGAAACGGGTCCGTCCTGCTCTCCGCAGAGAACGAATGCCGCCTCTACCTCCTTTGCCCTTACAAAGCTGTCGGCAACACGCGCTCGTGTTTTCGGGTCTGTGTTCATACCTTTGGTATCATAGCATATCAGCGCTATGTTGCGGTACATTTCAAAATTCTCAGACATTCTGCTCTCCGTCTCAAGCTCTCTTACCGAGATATCGAACAGCTTCTTTACCGTGTCTATGTCAGCGCCTCTGTCACGCAGATAGAGTGCGGCTGAGAAGGTGCGTGTACCGGTGCTTTTGCGGAAATTGTCCGTGTCAAGATATATTCCCGAGAGCATCATAGTTGCTTCTTCGCGCATGATGGCACCGCCGGGAAGGTCGAGCAGCTCTATCATTTCCGAGACAAGCTCTGATGCGGAGGAGGCGGAGGTGTCGATATATTCAAGGTCGATCTCCTTGTCAAATTCCGCATACTTTCTGTGGTGGTCGATAATTACCGTTTTCGGTACTGCGTCAAACAAAACGGCACTCTCCATCTTGTCGGTGTTGCTCACGTCAACGCATACCAGCAGCGTTCCGGTGCTGTTTTTGTCAAGAGAGGCATCGGGAGAGATGAAAGCGTCACGGTAAGCGTGCCCTGCCTTCATTCTTTCGATTATTGGAAGGGCTTCGGTTATATTGTAATATGCAGCCTCGTTCGATACGATGTTTGCCTCTTTCCCCAGCTCCCTGCACAGGCAGTAGACACCCATCTGCGCTCCGATACAGTCATAGTCGGGTGAAGCGTGACCCATGATGAGTACGTTGTCCGCATCCTTTATCGCCTGTTCAAGCTGTTTTGCGTTGTATCTTGCTCTGTTCTTTGCACGCTTGGGCTGAGTTTTGATGCTTCCGCCGTAGTATGACATCTCGCCGTCGGTTTTTACGGCTGCGGTAGCGCCTCCTCGGTTGACCGCCATTTCAAAAGCGGTAAGAGAGCTTTTGTTTCTCCCATCTATTCCTCCCTCTGTGATGATGGAGGAGCCGAGTGAAAAGGACAGGCTGACGCCGCTCTCGGTTTTTATTTCCGAAACGGGACCGAGCAGAGAGGAAAAGCCCTCTTTCATAAGAGCAGAAAGCGTTTGCTCGTTCATTACGGCAAGATATTTCCACTTTTCATGCTCGCATATAAGAATACCTCTGAGAGCTCCCCACTCCTTTACAAGTGAGTCAAAAGCGTCAAGCGCACTTTTGTTTCTCGATGCAAAGCTGCCGTTTGACAGATCGGATATGTTGTCAAGCTCGATGTATGCTACGGCTGTACGGGCGTTTTCATATTGCTTGAGAAGGTTGCGTCTTTCGGTTCTGTCCTCGAAAATGAGTATGGAGTTGCCGCTCTGACCGAGGCTGTTTGCCGTGACGTCGTATATGCTGTCACCGTACTCACAGGTGAATTTTGAGCCGTCACGGTCAAAGAGTATATGATTTTCTCCCGCAGGAAACTTGAAAATGTCATATATGCTTATCCTCATGCGCTTTTCCTGACGCAAAAACGCATTTCTGAACGCTTCATTTGCGGTGGTGATCTCCCCCGCCGAATTGATTACTGCGAGCTGAAGATGAAGCTTTCCGAAAAACAAGGAGGCGATATTATATAGCTCTGTCTTTTCTCTGCCTCTTACTCTGTGCCTGAGCAGCTCCGAGCGTATCGCCACGCCCACCGCCATAAAAAAGATATATGCACCGAGTACAAATAAGCCGAGATATTTTGCATTGGTTCCCTCTGCGGATATTCCGAAAATGTATACGCATATCGCAACGGCAGAGACTGCAAGGGTGTATACGATGTCAAAGAGGAACGCTTTTCTGTTTGAATTATACAGTTTTTTTGCCATTTTATCCTCCGTACGATCTCCCTGTCGGTGAGAGATGTGAATGTGTTGTCGTTTGCTTCTTTTATTATCTGCTCTTATGACCGAACAGATTTATTCTTTTGGTGTTTTGTTAATGTCCCGCCGCATTTTCATAAGTACAAATGAGTGGTATACGCCGACCAGAGCAAGCAGGCTCTGCGCCAACCCAGGCATCATCGAGACGGCGATTATCAGCAAAGCTGTGTATAGCTGAGCCCTTTGCGTGCGTTTTAACACAGAAAAAACGAATATAAAGCCCTCGACCGCAAGACCGAGACCGAGCACGGCGCCTACCGTTGATACGGTTATACCGAGTGCGCTGTATCCGTCAGAAAAAAGAGATATAAGTGTCAGTATGATATATACAGCAGCCGAGGTGACGCTTATCCTATAAGGTCCGATAGTATCGGGCAAGCCTGACATTTTTCTGTGTCTCTTGGAGGCTCTGACTGTTATAAATCCGCCGATAGAGCATATACATAAAAACAGCGATGGAACAGAGTAGAGCATCAGCTCAAGAGTATTTCGCAGTAATTCGGTCAGCTGCTCATATGACTCTATGACAGATGCATACTCGGGTGACGTGTAAAGCTCCCTGTAGATTTCAAGGGTGTCGAGTGGAGCTTGCATGATGACAGAGACAAAGCTGTTATAAGCTTTTGTAAAGGTGTCAATGCCCACGCTTCCGTATTTTTGATAGCAAAGTATGCACAGTGCCGAGAAAAGGAACACAGCGTAAAAGACACTGCAAAGACATATCATCCCGCTCTGTGTAAAATATTTGCGTCTTGAGCCGAGATGCACCGAGAGTGCCGCCGCAAAGGCGCCCAGACACACAAGCGAGCGCAGAATGTCAAGCGTGAGAGCAAAGCAAGCAAGCACGCTCACAGCGGCGCATACGCAAAACAAAGCAGTATTTTTGTGAACCAGCAGAGCCGTGGCAAAATAGCCCGCTCCGATAAGAAATACCGGCACAAAAAAGCATAACACCGCATTGTCGGGGTCTGTGCGCATACACAAAACAGACACAGCCGCAAGCACGGTGACGAACGCCGAATACAGTACAGCGCCTGTTGCGCTGAGCGTTTTAATGTTGTTATTGTTACTTTGATAATGTGTATTGTTGTTCATCAAATACTCCGTGTTGCTGTGTTTTCGTTAAAACGGCATACCTATTAAATAATTATAACAAATAATACAATAATTGTAAAGAGTTTTTATTAAAAGAAGATTTTTATATGGATATGTTTTTTGAAAAAATACATTCGGAGGAGAAATGCGAAGACAACGGCCGTCCGCTTGCTTTTTTCTTTGTCAGCGCCGCTCTTGTGTATTTCGAGGATGAGGTGAAGGAAAAGGAGGACGGCGGACGTAAAGAAAAAAAGAAAAAGGGCGGGGAGGAGTGCGCGGCACAGCGAATACGAAAGGTGCTGTACGATTTTTACAACGCCGCCGTAGAGGGAGCGCAGAAAAGCTTTTTTTCACGGGTGCAAAATAAATACCGTGAGACAGAGGATGGCAGCGGTATGTTCTCTCCGTATAAGCTCGTGTGCGATATCTCTCCCCTCTCCGAGTGTATCTGCACACCGGATAAATGTCAAAGAAGTGCCGATACCGCCAAAAGCAAGAAGGGAAAACGAGCTGCAGGTATTAAAGCGTACAGCGGCTGCGAGGGGTGTATCATATATAACATACGCTGTTTTATATACCGACGGGCAAAGGTAGTTTTAAAGAAAAATATCAGAGTGGCGTTCCGTGTATCAGACGGCAGGCTGTGCGATGCCGACTGATACCGCCTGATACTTTTAAAAACAATTTGCTTTATTTCCCCGCACTCTCTGTTGACATAAACTACCGCAGAGTGATATAATGAATGTCGTAATATAAAACGCATCACAGAGAATGTCCGCACCAAAAACAATGCCGTCGGGAAACCGACGGCATCAGGGTTGATATTTGGTTTTTTAAACTGTAATATCGGCGCCCTCGGCGGCGAATGCTTCTTCTGCGGCATTTGCCTCGGCTATTGCGAGCTCCTTGTTGTAAGCGTCGATGACTGCTTCTTCAAGCATATTGCGGAAGGACGCGTTTATCGGGTGTACAATGTCTCTGTATGTTCCGTCCGGATTTTTGCGGGAGGGCATTACGGTAAAATACTTGTCTTTTGCATATATGACCTTTATATCATGCAAAGCGAGCTGACCGTCGAATGTTACGGATACGATAGCTTTCATAGGACCGTCATTGAATAGCTTTCTTACTTTGATATCTGTGATTTCCATGTTTAGTTCCTCCTGAGTGGCCTGTATTTTATTGATATCTCTGAAGCTATTATACATATAATTTGTTAATGAATATACGGACAAAACTTTATTAAACTTTAAACATCTTTTATACATTTTGTTAATGAAAAAGGGAAATTGCTCATATAAACGCACAAAAACGGTTTGTGTGGTGCAAAGGAGAAAAATATGTCAGTTAAAAATACCCGATACGGAGCAGACGGGATAGCGAGACTGCTCGATTCAAAAAAGAATATATTTTTTATCGGCATCGGCGGCATCAGTATGTCGTCTCTTGCTCATATATCGCATGAAAACGGCTACAGGGTAGGCGGCTCGGATAAAAGTGAGAGTGCTCTTACCAAAATGCTCGAGGAGGAGGGCATATCTATCAGCTACGGACATGACAGCAAAAATATCGAGGGATATGACCTTGTCGTTTACACCGTAGCGATAAGCGAGGACAACCCCGAGTATACCGCCGCAAAGGCAAAGGGGATCGCAGCGGTGTCACGTGCGGATTACCTCGGGTATATAATGCACAGGTATAAAAACCGCATCGGAATATCGGGCGCTCACGGAAAGAGCACCTGCACTTCGATGCTTGCCCATACTTTTATTCACGCAAAAAAGGACCCTACCGTTGTCAGCGGTGCGGTCCTCGACGAGATGAGCGGTGCTTACCGTGTAGGGGGAGATGAGCATTTTATATTCGAAGCGTGCGAGTATATGGACAACTTTTTGTCATTTTATCCGAGCATTGCGGTGATACTCAACGTCGAATATGACCACAGCGACTATTTCTCGGATATCAGTCAGACCTACTCGTCTTTTTCTTCCTTTGCCGCTCTTACAAAGCAGGCGCAGGGCGGTGTGTGCGTTTACAACAAGGACGATGAGAAAACGAACATAAGCGTCCAAAAGTGCGGTGCCGAGCTCGTCAGCTTCGGAATTGAAAGCAATGCCGATTATACTGCAAAAAATATCAGCTATATTGACGGTCATGCGCATTTTGATATATACAAGGGCGCCGAAAAGCAAGCAAGAGTAAATCTGACCGTTGCGGGAAGACATAATATATACAATGCCCTTGCCGCCTTTGCCGTGTGCGATCTGTGCGGACTTGAGCCTGAGCTTGCCGCAGAGGGGATAGGGGGCTTTAGCGGTTGCCGCAGACGTATGGAATACAAGGGCGAGGTGTGCGGAGCGAGAATGTACGAGGATTATGCTCATCATCCTACTGAGCTTAGAGCGAGCATCGCGAGCGCCCGTGACTTTTCAAAAAAGCGGGTCGTTACCGTTTTCCAGCCTCATACATATTCGAGAACGGCAGAGCTGTATGACGATTTTGTATCCGCACTCTCCGACTCTGACTTTGTCATTATGGCTGATATATATTCTGCGAGAGAGACCAACACCTACGGAGTGTCAAGCGACCGTATAGCCCGTGATATCGGAGACAAGGCGGTCTTTATTGACAGCTTTGAGGGTATATGCGAGTATATAAGAGCAAATGTTGGAGCAGAGAGCGTGCTTCTCATTATGGGTGCGGGAGATATATATAAGGTCAGCGATATGCTGATCGGAAAATAAAGCGGCATGGTGCCGAGGGCTTTTGTGTTATATAAAAAATTCCTTATGCTATTTACATTTTTGTTTTTTTATAATATAATAGAATGAAAGCCGTATGAACAAAAGATGTCCTCTGGGATGAGAGAGACATATACACACGGCAAAGGAGTTTTTCTATGAACAATTACAAAAACGAAATAAATGAATATATCAAGGCGGCATCCGATATGATAGAGGATGCGGCAAAACGCTCAAAACGCTGTATCAAAGCGGCAAAGGACGAGATAAAAAGAGATATTGCGGCTGTAAGAGAAAGGGATCCTGCGGCAAGGTCTGATATTGAGGTTGCTCTGCTTTATTCGGGATTTCATGCGGTGATAGCTCACCGTGCCGCCCATGCGCTACATCAAAAGGGGCACAAATTTACCGCAAGGGCAATATCCCAAACGGCAAAGCTATTGACAGGTATTGAGATTCACCCCGGTGCGACGATAGGCAAGAATTTCTTTATCGACCACGGAGCGGGTGTCGTTATTGGTGAGACTGCCGAGATAGGCGATAACTGTACGCTCTATCAAGGGGTCACGCTCGGCGGTACAGGTAAGGACACGGGAAAGAGACACCCGACACTCGGCAACAACGTCATGGTCGGCTGCGGAGCGAAGGTACTCGGTCCTTTTAAGATAGGTGACAATTCAAAAATTGCCGCAAACGCAGTCGTGCTCAATGAAATACCGAGCAACTCTACTGCAGTCGGTATTCCCGCAAAGGTGGTAAAGACGGCGGGAAAGAGAATAAACGAGGAGCTTGATCAGGTTCATATGCCCGACCCCGTTGCGGTGGAGATCGGAGCGCTGAAAAAACGCATCGAGGAGCTTGAAAAGGTACTGACCGTATTTTCCGAGGTAGAGGCAAAGGCGGATGCCGAGGTTACGGAAGAGGCAGGCGCAGAGAGCAGCACTCTGTCTGTGGAGGGCTTAGGCGAGATAGACATCAGCGACCCTGTCATTCGGGAAATATTCGGCAGCGATGACTGAACAAAGCGAAAGATAATAAGACGCAAAGGAAAAGAAAAGCTATGCAATTATACAATTCACTGACGAGAACAAAAGATGAGTTTGTGACAAACGAGCCGGGAAAGGTAAAGATGTATACCTGCGGTCCTACCGTGTATCACTTTGCTCATATAGGAAATCTGCGCACATACATTATGGAGGATATACTTGAAAAGTATCTGCGCTATGCGGGGTATGACGTTACACGTGTCATGAACATCACAGATGTCGGACATCTTTCATCAGACGCCGATACGGGCGAGGATAAGATGCTCAAGGGCGCACGCCGTGAGAAAAAAACGGTCATGCAGATAGCGGAGTTTTATACAAACGCATTTTTCTCCGATATGGCAAAGCTCAATATCAAGATGCCCGACGTTGTAGAGCCTGCAACAAACTGCATCGACAGATATATAGACATGGTCACAGTTCTGCTTGATAAGGGCTATGCTTATGAGGCGGGCGGAAACATATATTTTGATACATCAAAGCTCAAGGAGTATTATGTTTTCAACAACTTCAAGGAGGACGATCTTGCTGTAGGTGTGCGCGAAGGCGTTGAGGAAGATATGCAAAAACGCAACAAGTGCGATTTCGTTCTTTGGTTTACAAAGTCGAAGTTTGAAGATCAGGAGCTGAAGTGGGAGTCACCGTGGGGAGTAGGCTATCCCGGATGGCATATAGAATGCTCCTGCATCAGTATGAAGCACCTCGGCGAGTATCTTGACATTCATTGCGGAGGAATAGACAACGCTTTCCCTCATCATACAAATGAGATAGCGCAGTCCGAGGCATATACGGGGCACAAATGGTGCAACTGGTGGTTCCATGTGCATCACCTCAATACAAGCGGCGGAAAAATGAGCAAGTCAAAGGGAGAGTTTCTCACCGTTTCCTTGCTTGAGGAAAAGGGATACGATCCTCTCGTATACCGTTTCTTCTGTCTGAATTCCCATTACCGCAAGTCGCTCGTGTTCTCTTGGGAGGGACTTGATAACGCAAAGCTCGCATATGACAAGCTTGCATCCAAAATTGCGGCAATAAAGGACGAGGGAGAGCTTGACCGTGAGACGTTTGATGCGCTCAAGAGCCGTTTTTGCGAGGCGCTTGACAATGACATAAACACCTCTATGGCTGTGACCTGCCTTTACGACGTTCTCAAAGCGAAAACAAACGGGAAGACAAAGCTTGCCCTTATTGCGGACTTTGACCGTGTGCTTTCGGTAGGGCTTATTGAGGCGGCAGAAAAGATAAAGAGCTCGGCAGAGCAGCAGACTGAGACAAAAGCAGAGGCAGCAGTACCTGCGGAGGATGCATGGATAGTTGAGGCTATCGAGGCAAGAGCGGCCGCAAAGAAGGCAAAGAACTACGCAGAGGCAGACAGAATAAGAGCGGAGCTTCTTGAAAAGGGAATAGTGCTTACGGATACTGCCGGCGGTACGACGTATACAAAGAACTGATGAACAGAAAATAAAGCAAAGTCAAGCAATCCGAACAAGTTTGGGTTGCTTGACTTTGCTCGGGGTGGTTTTATATGATAAAAAACAGAGGAAGGTTTATCGTAATAGAGGGCGTTGACGGTGCCGGAAAGACCACGCAGATACAGCGGTTGGCAGAGAGCCTGCGTGAGCAGGGCAAGGAGGTGTTCGTTACAAGCGAGCCTACCTGCAAGGCGGCAGAGCATTCTCCGAGCGCAGTCGGCGGCTTGATAGCGAGGGTGCTCAAGGGTGAGGTAGAAATGACGGCATCTGCCATGGCAGCGCTGTTTCTCTCTGACAGAATACTTCACAATACTGACAAGGATATCGGCATACGCGCACAGCTTTCCCGAGGTGCATATGTGATATGCGATAGGTATTATTATTCTTCTTTTGCGTATCAAGGTTTGGATACCGACCTTGAATGGGTCATGAACGCAAATCTCGGATGTCCCGATATAGAGCGCCCCGATATATGTATTTTCCTCGACCTTTTGCCGCAGACGGCAAGTGAGCGCAGACAGGCACGGGGAGAAGAAGCGGAAATATTCGAGCGGCCCGAGGTAAAGACAAGCTCTGTCAGAGACAAGTTTTTGTCTGTATTTTCGCTTTTGCCCGAGGATAATATACGGTATGTCAATGCAGACGGAACTATTGACGAGGTAGCACAGCGGGTGCTTTGCGCCGTGTCTGACATCCTTTAAAGACTGCTTTGCGCATACTGCTGAAAACAAATATAAAAACAACAGTCTCGAACACATAAGCTGTGTGCTTGAGACTGTTTTTGTGTAACGAAAAGGTAAGGGGAAAGCCGCTTTCATCGGCTTTCCCCTAAAATATTACTTTTTATTTTGCTGTATCTTGTGTGCCGGTAATGATCTCGAACGCACGGTCAAAGAGTATACCTTCTTTTACGCTGTCGATACCGCCGATGTATGCAAGATAATCCTCAAAGTTCGAAATTCCGAAATATGATGAGTAGAGGGAAAGACTCGGAGCGATATTTTCGTCATACTGTGTCTGAGCCTGTGCTTTCGCTTCGTCATTCGTTACGGAAACTCCCGTCGCCTTTGCCGCTGCGTAGAGTGCGAGCTTTTCCTTGATGATATCTTCAGCCTCGGGAATTACCACAGCCTCTTTGAATGCTGTGACGGATTCGTAGCCCTGTTCCTTTACGTATTCCTTGAGGTGCATCTCGTTTGCCGCTGCGACCGTGTGCTCGTAGTAATCGAGAAGTGTGTCTGTGTATTCATCAACAAGTCCATCGGGATAGGATGTGTATGTGGAGCTTTCGAGGACATATTTCCATGCTGCATTGATGAGCTTTGTCTTGTTTTCTGCCTCGTATCCCTCTTTGAGATCTTTCTTTACCTGCTCACGATAAGCATCCGCTGTCGATATATCTTTTCCGAAAATATTAGGGTTTTCGGTTACGAGAGTGTCGGTAAGCTCGGGAGCCTTGGTTCTCTCAATAGAGTCAATCGTGACTGTAAATACGACTGCCTTGCCCGCAAGATCGGGGTTTTTTTCGTAAGGATCGGGGAATGTAAGGTTGAGGTCCTTTGTCTCGCCTGCCTTCATGCCGACAAGACCTGCATCAAAGCCGTCGATAAAGGTGCTGTTTTCGAGAAGCACCTCGTGAGAGCTGTCTGTAGCGGAGCCGCCTTCAAACGCTTCGCCGTCAAGCTTTCCAACGTAGTCCATGACAACCGTATCGCCGTCTTCGACCGTTGCGTTCTCGTCAAGGTCAACAGGCTCAGCGAGCTCTTCGAGCGCCTTGTCGATAGCCTCTTGTATATCCTCGTCCGTTACCTCTCCCTTGAGTGTAAGGCCGGAGGAGTAATCATGTGTTGTGAGATCTGAGGGGAGTGTAATATATGCGGAAAGATCCGACCCCGCAAAATCATAGCCGCTGTTGCCGCATCCGCTGAGTGCAGTCGTGCAGGCAAGCGCAAGTGTTGTGAAGATCACAAGTGCTTTCTTTTTCATAGTAGACATCCTTTATTTAAAATATTTTTCCTATACATTAAAAATGTAAACATATAGATACACCGTATATGTTAGCATAACAAGACAAAAAAAGCAAGAGATTTTGAGTAAAATTACATACTGTTCACATATTGAAGGACAAATCATGCCTTTTCTTTAAGTTTTAATAAAAATTTTCTAACCGTCATATTCCCGTCACATTCATTGTGTAAACTGTAGCTTGTAATATTATGAAAAGGGGTGCGATCCTTTGATAGAAGTAAAAAATCTAAAAAAAAGCTACGGCAGCTTCAAGGCGCTGCACGGTATCAGCTTTACGGTTGAAAAGGGCCATGTTTACGGCTTTCTCGGACCGAACGGTGCAGGAAAATCAACAACGATGAATATTATTACAGGCTGTCTTGCGGCAAGCGACGGTACTGTGACCATCAACGGACACGATATTTTTGCAGATCCTATAGAGGCAAAACGCTGTATCGGATATCTTCCCGAGCTTCCCCCTCTTTATCTTGATATGAAGGTGACTGAATATCTTGATTTTGTAGGAAGAGCAAAGGGGCTGCGCGGCTCAGAGCTTTACTCTCAGATCGACGAAGTAATTGATCTGGCGGGACTGAGCAACGTGTATGACAGACTTATAAAGAATCTTTCAAAAGGCTACCGTCAGCGTGTCGGTATAGCTCAGGCAATGCTCGGCAATCCCGAGGTAATTATCCTCGATGAGCCGACAGTCGGTCTTGACCCTATACAGATAATCGAGATAAGAGAGCTTATAAAATCTCTGGCACAGACTCATACCGTCATACTTTCGAGCCATATCCTTCAGGAGATAAGCGCCGTGTGCGACCGCATTATGATAATAGCAGGCGGCAGACTCGTTGCAAACGATACCATAGACGGACTGATGAAAAAGTATTCAGCCACGGCTTCTCTTGAGGTGCTTTGCAGAACTACGAAGGAAAAGGCAAGCGCTGTCTTTGCGGCGGTCAACGGTGCTTTTGACATAAGCGTAAGCGATACGGAGGAGAGAGGCGTGTGCCGTGTTATGCTTTCCTATAAAAAGGACAACGACATTCGTGACGCAGTATGGAAGGCACTTGTTAAGGCGGACATTGCGGTGCTCGGAATTATCCCGAGAATAATGACACTCGAGGATATATTCATTTCGCTTACAAGTGACGGTGAGGTCGGTGCGGATGTAAATTCGGACCGGACTTTGGGCTTGACAGCTGACGGCGAGAGCGGGGGCAAGCATAACGAGCTTGGCAAAGACGCAGACGATGACGATAACGATGACGATAACGACGGCGAAGACTACAAACCGCTGTTCAGCTGAAAAGGAGGTAGAGTATGAGCAGTATATACAGAAAAGAACTCCGTTCGTATTTTACTAATATGCACGGCTATATATTCGGAGCATTTTTGCTTCTTATTTGCGGCATTTTCTTTTATGCGGTAAACCTCAAGGGACAGTATCCGAATTTTGAGTATTCACTTGAGACAACGAGCTTTATTTTTCTTCTTATCGTCCCTATCGTTACGATGAAATGTATCGCTGAGGAAAAGCACCAGAAGACAGATCAGCTTCTGTACTCGCTTCCGATAAGCACCACGCAGGTCGTACTCGGCAAGTTTTTTGCGCTTTACACCGTGTTTCTTATCCCTCTTGCGATAATGACCGTTTACCCGACGATACTCAGCCTTTTCGGAGGGGTAAACTTCAAGGCAACATACAGCTGTATTTTCGGCTTTTTGCTGCTTGGCGGAGCGCTTTTGTCGATAGGTCTGTTTATTTCCTCTCTGACAGAGAGCCAGGTCATTGCGGCGGTCATCAGCTTCGGCACGGTGCTGCTCCTTTACCTTATGAGCAGTCTCACTTCGCTCATGCCCGATACGGCGTTTGCGAGCGTCATCGCTTTCAGCGTTGTTTGTGTGATCTTTGCTCTATGCGTGTACGCTCTTTCAAAGGACTGGTGGATATCGGGGTGCTTTGGGCTTGCGGCGGAGATAGCAGTTATTGCCTTTTATGTGTACGATAAGGAAGTGTTTGCCGGACTATTCCCGAAAGTCATAGGAAAGCTCTCCGTATACGACATATACTACAGCTTTTCGGTAGGCATTTTTGATCTTACAGCTGTTGTGTATTTTGTGAGCATTATGGCGGTATGTCTGTTTTTGACCGTCCAGTCTCTCGAACGCAAGAGATATAACTGAGGAGGTACGGACAGATGAAAAAACAGATGAAAACAGGCGCAAAGGCAGGAGCGTACAGCGCTGTCTTGACAGTTATCGTAGTTGCGGCAGCCGTAGTAATAAATCTTATCGTAGGTGCATTGCCCTCTAAATATACAAAGCTTGACACAAGCGCAAACTCAATATTTACCTTTGATGAAAAGACCGAGGCGTTCGTAGCGGCTCTCGAAAATGATGTTACGGTTTATCATATTTGCCAGAGCGGCAATGAGGATACAAACCTCGTCGAGATACTCGACCGCTACAGTGATATGAACTCACATATCACGGTAGAAACGGTAGACCCTGTAAAAAATCCAACGTTTGTCAGCAAATATACCGAGGACAGCCTCAGTAACAACAGCCTTATCGTAGAGAGTGCGGCACGCTCAAAGGTGGTGCCGTATTCGGAAATATACTATATCTACTGCGCCGACCTCGGCGGAAAGGTAGACTATTCGACCTTTGAATATTACTATCAGATGTATTATCAGTATTACGGAACAGCTCTTGATTTTTCCGAGGTGTTTGCGGGTGAGAATGCTGTAGTCAGCGGCATCGACTATGTTACCACCGATAATATACCGAAGCTGTATACTCTTTCGGGTCACAACGAATATGCGCTCAACAGCACGATAACCGATTGGCTCGAAACACAGAATTATCAGATAGAGACGCTTGAGCTTTCCGAGTCAAGCATCGGTCTTGACGGCAGCACGAGCGAGACTGTCGGTGATATTCCCGATGATGCCGAGGCGGTCCTTATCACGGGACTCGAAGAGGATATAACAGAGGGCGAGCTTGCAGCGCTCACAGAGTATGTTGCGGGCGGCGGAGATCTTATCGTAATGACCGACTATATGTCAGCTGAGCTTGAAAATATGCGCAAGCTTGCCGCCGTATACGGTATAGATGCGTCGAGCAGTCTTCTTCTCGAGGGAGATGTATCATCGTACTCTCAGGTCCCTTATGTAGTAATTGCAAAAACTGCAAACCACGAAATAGTATCGGGTATATCCGATGTTATCATGCCGCTCTCACACGGCTTGAAGATAGCCGAGACTATGCCCGAGGGCATGACGGCTACTGAGCTTCTCAGCACGAGTGATGCCGCATACGCAAAGCCGCTCGGCTTTAACCCTTCGGCAAAGGATACGGTTCTCGATAAGGTGGACGGAGACATTGAAGGGCCGTTTTCTCTCGGAGTGTTGGTGGAATGTGAAAATGCAGGAAGCGTCGTTTGGCTCTCCTCCGATTATTATATGGTAAATACAGGCACCGGCGGTGCGAGCAGCGTATATACCTCCGCTATCAGCTATCTGTGCCAAAAGACGGAGACTATATCGGTGCATACGATAGAGCTGGGCACCTCAGTTCTTAATGTCAGCGAGGGAAGTGCTCTTATGTGGGGTATAATAGCTATCGGAATTATCCCTCTTGCATTTATAGGTATCGGCTTTGTAGTATGGCTGCGCAGAAGATCGAAATAAAACATACGGAGGCGGCTTTTGAAAACTAAGAAATTAGGTATTGTAATTATGGCGGTACTGCTCATAGCCCTCATTGCGGTCTATGTGTCGGTAAACGGCAAGTGGTCGGACGACGATCTGTCGACCGATACAGGCACGGGTACGAGCAGCTACACGGTAGCCGAGACGGATGTTGAGTCTATTTGCGGCATATCTTTTACAAACGAAGATTTTGAATATTCTTTCACTCTTTCCGACGGCGTCTGGAGATATGATACAGACGACAAGTTCCCAGTTGACGGAGCTGTGCTTGATGAAATGGCATCGGCACTCTCATCCGTTACGGCGAGCAGAGTGCTCGAGGGAGAGAATACCGAAAGCGCCGAGTTCGGACTTGACACTCCTACTCACGTCATAAAGGTAAAATGCGCAGACGGTGGCGAGCTTGAGTACAGCATAGGCGACTATAACAAGCACAGCGACAGCTATTACATGAGCGCAAAAGGACAGAACAAGGTGTTCATGGTGGACGGTGACTTTGAGTCTCTGTTTGCCTGCGAGCTGTACGATATGCTGTTGCTTGAGGAGATGGAAAGCATAAGCGAGAATACCGTAACAAAGATCACGGCAACTGCAAGCAACGGCACGATAACTCTTGAGGTGACTGAAAAGCAGAAAGAGGATATTGTAGGTCCTACAGCAGAAGACGCAAGCGGCTCCTCGTCCGAGGATACGGAGTCTGATACGGTATATATCCATACAAACGCTCAGGGCGGAAGTGCAGAGCTTGACGCTGAGGATGCGCTTGATATCATCGGCGCACTTTGCTCGGTATCTCTTGATAAGTGCCGTGACTATTACGCAGAGGCGGATGAGCTTACCGCTTACGGTCTTGATGAGTCGGGCAGAACCAAAATAACGATATATTATACCGTTGAGCTTTCCGCATCTACCGCAAGCACTACGAGTACATCGGGTACGACCTTGGTAGAAAAAGAGTGCAGCTTTTATATAGGAAGAGTCACCGAGGCGGCACCTGAGTCCGAGGAGGAGAGCTCCGAGGATACTGCGGTGCAGACATCGGGCGGTACATCGACCGACGGAGAGAATGCAGAGGGTGAGAGAACAGATAAAACGGTAGAAAAAACCTACCTTGTTCTTGAAAGTTCAAGCATGATCTTTGATGTAGATATAAGCGGCGCAGACCTGTTCTTTGAGTGAGAATTGAACATCAGGGTGCGATCGGTTCCTTTGTTAAAAATCCATAAAACACCAAACCTGCCGAGTAAGATCCGGCAGGTTTTTTTGTGTAATGCAGACAATCTCGTTAGTTTTTAAACAAAGTTGAAATATGAAAATACTCTCGTTTTTTGGGCAATGTTTACACTTTGAGGCGAGAAATTCGAATTTGCTTATAAAAAATATACAACTTTTTTTAAAAAACCTATTGACAAATGCCATGACCTATGCTACAATGTAGACACAGAGAAGAGAACAAACAAACACGAGAGAAAACGAAAGGGTGATACCAAAGATTTAAGAGATGCGAAGTGCGGAAGGCACAAGGCGAGACGGTCCGCATTATCCGGTAAGAGAGTTTCGCAAAATACATACGGCGAGACGCCGAGGCAGCTTTCGCAGTTGCTTGAAAGGTAGGTGCAAGATAAGTTGATTTTCAGAAATGTATTGCATCGTATAGGTGACAAAGAATAAAGCGGAAGGGTGGGTCCAATGAACAGCGTTGTATCCGAACAAGTCGGAGAAATAGGTTTCAAAATCTAAACGGAGGTATGGTCCGATGGGCAAGTGATCGAGTGTTGAGATAACACATAGATAGATACTCATCAAAAATAATAACACATCAAAGAGACAGAGACACATATTAGCCTATAATAGGTACATAAAAGAGAGATAATCAGGTGTCAGAAGCTATGGAAATTGGTGTGTGAGATCAAGGCTTAACTTCAAGTAAAATTGAATTTTATATAGAGTGAAACCAATGAACAGATAATAAAAAGATTGTTTCTCATAAGTTATTGGCCTTTCGTAACGAAGAGGATAAAAACAGTCAAAAACACAAACAAAAAATAAAAATAAATAAAGAAGAGTAAAATTTAATATGGAAGAGTTTTAGGACGGAACGGTGTTGAAAGTAATGCCGTTCCGTCGTTTTTTGTCGCACAGTAAATTCCACTAATTATCGTTTTGCACAGCTTCTGTAATAGAAAAAGCAACGGTAGGCGAGAGGAGGGGGCGGGAAGTGCCTGCCTTTTTGTTACTCTTTTCG
This sequence comes from Eubacteriales bacterium, assembly GCA_045120955.1. Lineage (GTDB taxonomy): Bacteria > Bacillota > Clostridia > Oscillospirales > CAG-272 > JAZMZS01. The sequence continues at coordinate 25,265 of JBGVFH010000061.1, forward strand.
TCCGAGGGTTCTGTACTTGAAAACATAACTGACAGCATGCCCGTCCGAGGGGGTGTATTTGAGCGCTGAACTGACAGCATGCCCCGTCTGAGAGGGGTTGTATTTCGGCATAAAAAATCTTAGAATTTGCTTTTGTTTTACTATCGTTTCATTAGTAGTGTTTGCTACACAAAAATTTTTTTGTGCAAATAGACTGTATTTCCCCGTTTGTTTTGAATAAAAGCCGTGAATAAAGTGGAAAATAATGTCGAATAATTGAATATTTTGTCACATTTTGTTATAATTAGTCGTCTGAAAATGTAAAGCTCAAGAGAAAAACATAGAAAGACTGCCGCCAATGATAAACTTTTGTGTAGAAAAAGCTACATGAGGTATCAAGACGGTAAAAATTTATGCTTGTACATTAAAAGGGGAAAAACGTGATTTTTAAAAAATTCAAAAAACACAAGGCTCTCGGACTGTTTTTGGCTGTGACACTGCTTGTGTCCTCCGTGCCTGTCGGCAGCTTTACGGTTTTGGCAGGGGACAGCACTGCAGCCGAGACAAACGTGTGGGACGGCAGGACAGCAAGTAAGTTTGCAAGCGGTAAAGGAAGCAAAACAGATCCTTATATTATAGAGACAGGCGCACAGCTTGCATACCTTGCAAAACAGGTAAACAGCGGCACAAGCTACTCGGGTAAATACATAAAGCTGGCAAACAATATTAATCTTGATAACAGAGCATGGACTCCCATCGGAAGTTATGCTTCAAGCAACAAAAAGTATTTTGAGGGTAGTTTTGACGGCAACAAAATGACCGTGAGCGGATTAAATATAAAAAACGCCGTTGCATACAGTGCTTTGTTCGGTCTTGCCCGTAATGCGAGTATAACAGATCTTACCATAGCAAAATCAGAGGTAACAGGCAACGGCTCATGTGTTGCCGCTGTGTGTGCGTATGCAGTCTGTACTGTGTTTTCGGGATGTGAAACGGCAGATACTGTGACCGTTGACGGAGCGGAGTCATATCTCGGCGGTATCTGCGCCTATGCTGTAAGCAGATGTGAGTTTTCAGCCTGCACAAATAAAGCGTCGCTGACTGTGTCGGACGATGCTTCAGTATATGCAGGCGGTATATGCGGTTATATGTACAACAGCGGCAGTATTACCTATTGCATCAACAGCGCAGAGATAGTCAATAACGGCAAAACCGACGAGAAAAGCGGTACGGGCGGCATCTGCGGGGCATTGTATAGCGGAGCTTCCTTTTCATACGAGATAAAAAATTGCAAAAACTTAGGCGAGATAAAGGGAAACATAAACACGGGCGGTATTGTCGGTTGCGGCAATGATAAGCTCGAAGGCTGCTTAAACACCGCCGCTGTCTCGGGCATCGGTCGTGTAGGGGGAATTGTCGGATATGCTATCGGTGACACGGATGATACGGCGGACACTATTTTCAAATGTTCAAACACAGCAAATGTTACGGCAACGGAAGACTCGACGATAAATGAGCAGTATATCGGCGGTATCTCGGGATATCAGAGTGATTATACGACCGAGCACTGCTACAATGCGGCAGAGGTAAAAGCGAGTACGGACAACAGCTATGTCGGAGGTATCAGCGGATATATCAGCTGTGGAAGTATCAGCAGCTGTCACAACTACGGAGCCTTGATAAATGCATCGTGGTATGCAGGCGGTATTGCGGTCTGTGGTGATGACAGCACGGTCACAAACTGCTATTATCTTGAAGAAACACAGCCGACAGAGGCGCAAAGTCTGCATATCGGCGGCAGCGAAATGTCCTTGCAGGATTTTGCAAACGGCAAGGTCTGCACAGCCTTGCAGGGAAAAACAGCAGAACAGATATGGGGTCAGAGTTTGAGCGGTGCCGATGCTGATCTTTACCCCGTTTTTTATAACGGGCAAAATGCCGTCGTGCTCAAAACCGAGGTTGTGCTTGGCGGTATTACAAGACAAGACGGTGAATATAACGGCGAAGAACATACGGGCTATACAGGTAGTATCAGCGGCGGCGCATACACGGGAGATTATACCGTCACATATACAGGCAGAGACGGCACTGTATATCAAACCTCTACCCAAAAGCCGAAGAATGTTGGCAAATACACCGTTACTGTTGCCATCCCGTCCGATAATACGGAGTATGAGGGCAGTATAGCTGTTGATTTTGAAATAACTGCGGGTGAGATGAGCGGTGTATCAGCGAGCGGATATTACGGAAGCTATGACGGAAAGGCTCACAGCATCACGGTAACAGCTCCGGAGGGCGCTGATGTGAGCTACAGTACCGACGGTAAAACATATACGGATACAGATCCCGAGTTTTCACAAGCGGGTGTCTACACCGTTTATTACAAGGCGGAAAAGGACAACTACAACGAGGTATGCTCAAGTGCGACTGTCAATATCGAAAAGGCAAAGCTGACCGTAAAGGCAAAGGATAATACCATTATCTACGGTCAAGAGCCTGCGGCAAACGGTGTTGTTTACAGCGGCTTTGTAAACGGCGAAAACGAGGATGTGATAAGCAAAGACGGCTTAGCGTTTGATTTCAGTTACACTCGCTACGGTGATGCGGGAGACAGCTATACCATAACGCCAAAGGGATTATGTTCGGACAACTACGATTTTGAATATCAAAGCGGCGTGCTTACTGTGGAGCAAAAGCAGATTGAAATAAGCTGGAGCAATACCGATGCTCAGCCCTATGACGGAACAAGCAAGCTTCCCGATGCTTATGCTGTGGGGCTTGTAAACGGTGACAACTGTACGCTCAGCGTCGGCGTGGAGGAAAGCACCGACGGCGCAGGTGTTGTTTGCGGAACATACACGGCAAAGGTCATCGGCATCTCCAACAGCAATTACATGCTGCCCGACGACATTACCGTATCGTTTACCGTATTACGCGGCTCACAGGACGATATTCCCGATGCAGAGGGCGTTGATGAAAGTATCATGGGCAAGGCGGACGGAAAAATAACGGGTGTAGACAGCAGTATGGAATACCGTCGAGAGGGGGAGGACGATTACACCGCTATAGACGGCACGCAGCTGACAGATCTATGCGCAGGCACATATTACGTGCGTTATGCCGCAAATGAAAATTATGCTCCGTCTTTGGATAGAAAGGTGAAGATCGGTGCGGGAAGGGAGCTTTCGGTGGCTTTATTGACCGTCGACGGCTGTACCGTGAGCGGAAAAGCAACTGCAAAATACGGCGAGAGCTACGTTTTTACCGTATCTGTCTCGGAAGGATATGAGCGCACCGATGCCTTTGAGGTTAAAGCAAACGGCATGGCATTGACCGCAGCAGCAGACGGCTCGTATGAGGTAAAGACTGTAAGCGGAGATGTCTCACTTGAGATTTTTGGTATAGATAAGAAAGAGAGCACAGCTCCTATAACCCTTCCCGACGCATCCGACACGGCAGATGCGACAGACACAGCAGGTGCGACAGACACGGCAGATGCGACAGACACAGCAGATGAGATCGACACGGAAGAAACACTCGATACAGCGGTGTTATCCTCGGAGCCGCAAATACCGCAGATCTGTGATATGTCAGACATACCCGATACGAAAGATACAAGCGAGCTGTTTTTGTGGGCAGCGGTGTTATTTGTCAGCGGTATTGGTATTGCGGCAACTCTTCTGTACGGCAAAAACAAAAAAGCATATTAGTCTGACCCGAAACGGTTGATCTAAGATCGTATATAACAAATGCAAATGCGCAGTACATTGACAACAAGTGTACTGCGCATTTGTCTGTTACTTTGTTTTAAGCACGCATAAGACATATGTGCGCTTAGCGGCGTCATCGGCCATCTCTTTGTGAAAATACGAGACATCACATCTGTTTTCACGCTCAGCTTTCGTAATGCTTTTGCCCAAAGCCTTGTAGCTTGCTTCGGCATATGTCCATTTGTAAAAAAAGCGTGTGGTGCTGTCTGCGTCGGTTGCGTTGCATCGGTCGAGTCCGTACTTTGATAAAAAGCGCCCCTCAATGCGTGAGGCAGACTCTCCCATGTCTCTCACCGCTTCCACGTCTATGCCGACGGGGGTATCCGAGATAACTGCGGCGCACATTCCGTGCGAGTGGGAAAGGGATATAAAAATACCTTCAGCTTCTTTTTCTTCGAGCATCAGATACGGTGCACCGTTTTCTCTGTGGCACAGCGCCGCACTTTTGCCTATTTTCGGAAGGTGCTCTTCAAGCAGCTCAAACAGCAGTTTTTTTGCGCCTTCATGCTCGTCTGTATCGGTTATTTTCTCGCACTTGTAAAAAAGCATATCTACCTCTTAAACGCTCGTCTTTTTGTAAATATGAATGTCAAATTCCACTCGTGTCTCGAGCCGGTCGAGCGAAAAAAGCATATTTTGCGCTTCAATGCCCGTTTTGTAGCAATAAGGTGTCATCATATACAGATCTTTTATCTGCTGAGGACTTTCAAGCAGGATATCGTAGCTTATTTTGATCTTGTCGGTTTCTTTCATGTATTGAGGAAGGTCTGCACGCTCAGTGTTTTCTCGTATGTCCTTGTACAGCACACGCTTGAGCCCTTCGAGATGCCCTTTTCCCGCACATGCAACCACAAGTATGCCGCAATGTTTTAACACTCGCATATATTCCTGCTCTGCGCACGGAGCAAAAATGTTGGTAATACAGTCGGCACAGCCGTCCGAGACGGGAAGAGAATAGACAGAGCCGACACCGAAAAACATTTTTTCGGACAGCCCAAGTACCCGTGCCCGTTTTGCCGCCTTCTCGACTGCCGCTTTCGACAGGTCAAAGCCGCACCCGAACTCAAAGCTTTGTGCTGCATCGGTCGTGTAGTAGCCCTCTCCGCAGCCCGCATCTATTAAAAGTCTGCCATTGCCGACCGCCATGCATACCGCTTCTTTAAACTTGTCATAGGCGCCGCTGTCAAGAAATGCCGAGCGAGCTCTCGCCATTTCTTTTGAGTCTCCGCTTTCCTTTTGCGAATTTGTGTTGGTGAGATTTACATAGCCGCTTTTGGCTATGTCATATGTGTGCCGTGCTTGGCATACAAGAGAGCCGCTTTTTTGAAAAAGCGGCTGTTTGCAATATGGGCAAATGAGAAAGTCCGTTATGTTCATTGTTGATTTTCTATCCTTATCAGTCTTGCCTGCAGACAATATCTGCCTGTTACCGTGCGGTTTGAGCAGGTAGAGAGTGAGAGTATTTTGTCTTGTGCGGTGAGCGTTACATCCTTTTTCAGCTTTGCGTTATCGAGCATAAGCTTGAGAAACGCCTCGTACTCGCTGTCTCCCGAAAACTTTACCTGAAAATAAAAGAATGATGAGTGCGTGTCGAGCATTGCAAACGGCTCATAGACGTACGTGCCGTCAAGAGTATAAAGATATATTTGCGCTTCGTTGAAAAAGTCCTCCTTCAAGAACTTTTTCACTCCCGCAAACATAGCTCCGTTTGCCATGTTGTGACCGTAAAGGACGGTATTGCGGTTTTTTGATACCGACTCGGACGAGCATCGCCAATCGGCAAAGATCGTACCCGAGCGCAGATATTCACCGTTGTATGCGTGCGTGAGATAATAATCATTGTCCTCGCCTACGACAAACGGGTAGTTTATTTCGGTTCCCTCGACCTTTATCCAGCCGATGATATCGTCGTTTACAGCGCGCAGCTCTTCGAGCTTTGCCTTTATTCTCGCATAATTTATGTCGCTGACGGTTGCGTTGCTCTGTGCGATCTCTCCCTTGCTCTCTCCGAGACTCAGCGTAGTGTTATAATCGTTGATGCTTGCTTCGGGAAGCATGGGGGCAGACGTGTTTATGACGCTGGGAGTATCGGCAACATCTTTGAAAAGCGCTTCTGAGAGCGTGAGATAGATGTCGTCTGTTCGTTTATAGTCAAACCAACGCATAAACAGTATTACGGCGCATACCGCAAATACCGATACACAAATCAGCAATATAAAATTTTTGACATTTATTACCGAACGGATGCTCTTGCTCTTTTTCTTTGCGGCAATATCCGACCCGGCGGTAAAATCCATATCGAATTCTTCGTCAAACAAAGACTCACCCGCAGAAGGCACAGTGTTCTCTGCACAGCCGTTCTCTTTATCCAAAAGAACGGAACTTTCGCATTTTCTGTGCTTGTTTTTCTTTGGTTTCATTCTGCTCAAAACCTCTTTTTTATTGCATAAGAAATTGCACGTATCCTCACTCGCCCCTTTGCGGTGCTTGTGTAACAGAAAAACAACGATAGGCGGGAGGATGGGTGCGGGACACACTGCCCCGCTTTTTTATATTGTATATATTATATATGTAAGTTTACAAAAACACAATAGCTTGTAAAATAGTTTTAAATTTTGTTTACATAAGAAGGGGCAGATATTATTCGAAAATATGAACTAAAAATGCCAAAAGCAATGAAAAAGCACCTATGACACACAGTTGTGCCTCATAAGTGCCTTTTATTTTTTAATTATGTCTTATCCTTCATAGCCCGTGTCCTCGAGCAGTCTGCTCAGAGCCGCACTCGACATATGCTCTGTGGGATCAACGTATGCCCCGTCCTTTAATACCTCAAAGTGAAGATGAGGCTCCTGTGCGATCTCTATCATGGCAGTCTCGCCTACATATCCTATCGCATCACCCTCAAGCACGCTTGAGCCGATTCCTATGCCCTCGCAAAGTGTCTCGGATACGTTTCTGTATACCGTTTCAAGCCCCCCGTTATGCTCTATTTTAATGCATTGCCCCATCATAGGATCATACCATACATCTGTTATTCTGCCCGTTGCGGCGGCACGGACCGTGTCACCGAGAGCGGCATTTATGTCTATTCCCATATGCGTGCGGTAGTCCTCCATCGTGCTTGAATACACAAGGGTCTTGTCGGAAAACTCTTTTGAAAGAGCACCGTCAAGAGGAAGCGAAAGCGTGGGTGCTATGTCTTCGGTAGGTGTTTGGGGAATAACGGGGTCGGGTGTCGGGTCGGCGGCTACAGGCAGAGAAACGGAGGGGCTGTTGCTTTGAGTGTTATCGGACGGCGTGCTCGAAGGTGTCTGTTCGGTGTCCGATTGACTTTGCGTCTGTGTATCAGTGCCGCTGTTTTGCGAGTCGCTGTCAGCAGGGGTATTTGAGCGGGAGAACATGGAGCTGAGCATCACTATCGCAGCCATCACGATAAGCATGGCGGCAACGGTGATATACAGCACCTTGTTTGCTTGCTTTTCTTTTTCACTTTTTTGTTTGCTGTTCATATTTTTATGCAAATTCCTTTCACCAAAAGTTATCTGTTTGTATTTTTGCCTTTTTTGCGCACTCTATGCAGATTTTTGATAAAGAAATCGAAATAGATGCTTTTCAGAGAGAAATAGCAAGAACCGTTTGCCGCATGGCGTTGACAAATTTTTTGCTGTGTGGTAAAATTATCGGGTAGATTATTTTTCGGACGAGGTTTCAGCAAGCGTGAAAGAAAACAGCAAAAACATCCATGCAGGACACCGTGAAAGAGTAAAGAAAAGATTTTTGAAGGAAAAAGGGCTTGACAACTTCGAGGAGCACAATATATTGGAGCTTTTGCTTTTTTTCGGAATACCGTTTAAGGATACAAACGAGACAGCGCACAGACTGCTCGAACGCTTCGGCAGTATTTCAAGGATGATGGATGCGTTACCTGAGGACATTATGCAGGTGGAGGGCGTCGGGAAAAACGCCATGATCCTGATAAAGCTCATTCCGAGTCTGTGCAAGGTGTATATGCATCAAAAGAATGAGATAGGCGCTGTGTTTGACAATGTAGACAAGCTCGGCAGAATGTTTGTCGATAAATACAGCGATGTTAATGTCGAGACGGTGTATCTTATGCTTCTTGACAATTCCTACAGAGAGATACTGACAGAAAAGATATTCGAGGGATCGGTCAACAGCGCACAGATATCTCCGAGAAAGCTTGCCGAGATCACGCTTCTCAAAAATGCATCAATGGTAGTTCTTGCGCACAACCATCCAAACGGGATAGCGATCCCGTCCTTTGATGATCTTGAAACCACAACATCGCTTGTGCGTTTGTTTGACTCTATCGGTGCACCGATGCTCGAGCATATCCTCGTTGCAGGAAAAAGCTATACTCCCATACTGTACAATCAGCTCGGGGAAAGGCGGCTTTTGCCGGATAACGCGGCACTTGCGTCAAAGATAGATATTCTTTCGTTTTACGGTAAAAAATAACAATCAGGCGGGTACGGATGAAATGGAAAACACAAATATATATGCGGTCTTTCTCGATATAGACGGAACGCTCATGAGCGGAGGAGAGCTTGCAAAAGAAAACGTTACAGCTATAAAAAAGGCTCGGGAGTGTGGGCACAAGGTATTTATAAATACAGGCCGTTCCTACTCTTTTATCCCGTGGTCAAAGCTCGGTGAGATCGAGTTTGACGGTGTGTGCGCAGGCTGCGGCTCGTACGTTGAGACGGACGGAAAGATACTGCGTTCGGTTGCGGTAGACCCCGAGTTTGTAAAGAGCACAGTTGATTTTTACAAAAGAAACGGCAGGAGCATCTTTTTTGAGGGAGAAAGTGCGTGCTTTTATGTAAATCCCGACAAGGACAAGAGCGCAAACGTAATGCTCAACGCAGGAAAATATAAGTGCTATGAGGTGACTGACAGCTCGCAGTTCGAGCGTGAATTTAAAGGGCAGAGGATAAGCAAGTTTACATATTGGAATGCGGGCATTACGAAAGAGGAGCGTGACTTTTGGTCGAAAAAACTCCGTGTGATAGAGCATCCCACATATACTGAGTCTGTTATATACGGCTGTGACAAAGCGCTGGCAATGAAGATAGCGCTTGAATATCTAAATATTCCGAGGGAGCGCAGCATAGCAATGGGAGACAGCGTAAATGACGAGGAGATGCTCAGATATGCAGGTATTTCGGTTGCTATGGGTAATGCGGTCGACAGCATAAAGAGCATATGTTCATATGTGAGCGCCGATGCAAAGGATGCGGGGGTCGCTTGTGCGCTGTACGAGCTGCTTTCCATTTGAGAATTTTTACGTTTTGTCAGGCGTATTCGGTACCTGCAGGCAAGTGTATCTGCGCCTGACAAAAATATTTAAAAAAATTCTAATTTTCTATTGACAACCGTGATTTTTTGATGTATAATAATCAAGCGTTTGAAAATGCGGATGTAGTTCAATGGTAGAATCCCAGCCTTCCAAGCTGGTCGTGCGGGTTCGATTCCCGTCATCCGCTCCAAAAATCCGAAAGCGTCTGCTTTCGGATTTTTCATTTATCAGATGTTATACACATGATGATATGTGCCGCAAAAAAGGAAGGGGCGATTGGCGTTGACAAAGCATGATATTCGAGAGTATCTCGGTGACAGAGACCTATACAGCCGTATGCTCAAAATTGCAGTGCCTGTTTCCCTGCAGTCTCTCATTACCGTCGGAATAAATCTTATGGACACGATAATGCTCAGCGACATGGGAGATGCACAGCTGTCCGCCTCGTCGCTTGCGGGGCAGTTTATCAACATTTTCATGATATGCTGTATGGGGATCGGAATGGGTGCGTCTGTTCTAACATCACGCTTTTGGGGAATGAAGGATATTTTTTCTCTGAAAAAGGCGGTCACGGTCATGCTGCGCTTTTGTTTTATATTCAGTGCGGTGTTTACTCTTGCGACGATTATTTCGCCGAGGATGATAATGCTCATTTACTCAAATGAGGCGGATATCATAGATTACGGTATTACATATCTGAGGTGGATGATACCTACATATTTCTGTATGGGCTTTTCGCTTACCTGCACGATAGTTTTGCGAAGTGTCGGTCAGGTGCGTATTCCTCTCGCTTGCTCGATACTTGCGTTTTTTGTAAATGTGTTTTTTAACTGGGTGTTTATTTTCGGAGAGCTCGGCGCTCCCCGTATGGAGATAGCTGGTGCGGCTGTAGGCACGCTCATTGCCCGTGTGTTCGAGCTGTGCTTTATCTGCGGATATTTCTTCTTTTTCGATAAGCGGATACGCTACCGTATTCGTGATATAGCGACGAGATGCCGTGATATGCTCGGCGAGTATATCCGTGTCAGTGTTCCCGTGCTTATCTCGGACGCATTGCTCGCACTCGGAAACAATGCAGTAGCTATGGTCATGGGAAGAATAGGCAAGGCGTTTGTAGCGGCAAATTCCGTAACGACCGTAGTTCAACAGCTCAGCTCCGTGCTCACGACCGGCATATCAAACGCAAGCGGTATCATCACCGGTCATACCATGGGAGAGGGAGATTATAAAAAAGCACAGCGTCAGGGATATACATTCCTTATATTGGGTGCAATAATAGGCGTTGTTGCGGCGCTCATTATTCTTGTGCTCCGAACTCCCATCATCAATTATTATGATGTGTCCGAGGAGGCAAAGCAGATCGCATACAGCCTGATGGATGCGATCATTCTGATAGTTATTTTCCAGTCAATGAATTCTATCCTGACAAAAGGGGTGCTCAGAGCAGGAGGAGACACAAGGTTTTTGATGGCGGGAGACATTCTCTTTTTGTGGGTAGCGTCGGTGCCTTTGGGCGCTGTTGCAGGACTTGTTCTCGGGCTTGATGCGTTTTGGGTATATATCTTTCTCAAGATCGACCAGATAATCAAATGTGTCTGGTGCTTCTTCCGACTCAAAAGCGGAAAGTGGCTCAAAAATGTAAATCCTTCGCCTCAGCGGCAAACAGAAGAGACAGTCGGTAATAGATAAGAGATAAAAAGGAAGATTTTTCGGAGAAACGAAAAATCTTCCTTTTTATTGTTATCGGTTATCTGTTTTATCTGTTGTTGATAAGCTTTGTAAGCTCGATAGGATCAACGATCTTGCCGTCCTTGTAGACACGCATATTGCCAGAAGCTATCTCGTCGATGAGCACTACCTCACCGTTGTTGTAGCCAAACTCAAATTTGATATCCCAGAGATCAAGACCGATAGTCTTGAGATCATCTGCAACTATCTTTGTTATCTTGAGAGTCTGCTCCTTGAGAGATTCGAACATCTCACGGGTCATGACCTTGAGAGCAACGAGACCTTCGCCTGTAACGAGCGGGTCGCCCTTTGCGTCATTTTTGAAGGTACATTCAACATAGCCGCCCTCGAGAGGTGTACCGTCCTTAATATATTCGCCGTATCTGCGGATAAAGCTGCCCGTAGCAACGAGTCTGCATATAACCTCAAGTCCGCCGCCGCCAAGCTCTTTACCGAAGCACTCAGCATTGAGCACCTCCATTGTTGCATTGTCGATATCAGCGCTGACATAGTGAGTTTTAATTCCTGCAGCCTTGAGCTTCTCAAAATAATAAACCGAGGTCTGAAGATTTGCCTTTCCTATTCCTTCAATAGTAAGGCCAACGCTGTTTTCGCCCGGATCGAAAACGCCGTCCTTGCCTGTGCAGTCGTCCTTGAACTTGAGCATTACATTGCCGTTGTCAAGAGCATATACATCTTTGGTTTTTCCCTCGTAAACTTTTTTCATTACAAGCACTCCTTTGAATTCTAACTATAAAAACCGTAGAATATTTTATCACCATTTTTTTGATTTGTATAGGGGTTTTTTAAAAAAAAACTGTCAATTTTTTAAGTTTTTTTCATTTTTTTAGGTTAACAGAAAATATTGCGGGCAGGTAAAAAACATGATGGCAGATCCGTCTGAGAAAAAAAGTAAAAGTATGAAAAAACGCAAGAATGCGCAAATCACACAAGTTTTATGTTGATTTTAACAGTTTTGTATGTTATACTGTATAAAAACGCTGTGCGGAGGACATTATCATGGTAGGGTCAGGACTGAAAAAATATGCTCAGGAGCTTGGTTTTAAGCTTAAAAACGGTGTTGCATACGGCGTATATGAAAAATATACCGTAACTATGAAGGAAGGCTCGGGCTGGAAGTGCGTGACCTTTTCCGTTACGTTTCCCACCGAAAATGAAAAGGCGGCAATGCAGGCAATGCTGCTTGATACGGCTTTTCAAAAGAAAAACCGTATTATGAAGGTCGATATCACCGACGCTATGGTAATGATAAAATTTATCGACAATTACGGCACTATGAATACCTTGAAGAATGTAACGGAGCTTGTATGCGCAAGGCTCAAGGAGCTTGGCATTATGGGGGTCGAGTGCTGCAACGCTTGCAGATGCAGCTTTGAGGGTGTCGGCGGCGAGGATGTGCTTATCGACGGAAATGTGTTTTATATGCATTCGGGATGCATCGACAGTCTCGATATTGCTATGACACAGAATGCCGAAGAGATAAAAAACAGCGGAAGTATTGGCAGAGGTATCCTCGGTGCCGCACTCGGTGCTGTTATAGGCGCAATACCGTGGGCGATAGCATATTACGCAGGCTGGTTTGTAGCGTTTCTCGGCTTTCTTGTCGGAATTGCGTCGAAAAAGGGATATGAGCTGCTCGGCGGAAAAGAGACAAAGGCAAAGGGTATCTCGATCATTGTCTCGACCTTGATTGCGGTAGTTATAGTTGAATTTGCTGTTGTTTTGGCTATTTGGTACGGCGAGCTGTCAGGCTACGGCATTTCCTTTATGCAGTCGGTTGAGTTCTTTTTGACGGCTCTCGGTGAGGACTCCGAGATGATAGGATATATCATTAGAGACATACTTCTCGGCTGGCTGTTTGCGGGACTCGGCATTTTCTCTACAATAAAGAACATCTTCTCGGATGCAAAGTCTGCTGTCAGCACACCCGTGAGACTCGACAGAGAATGATCTGCAGGCTGAAAATAAAAAACAGAAGAAGCATGGGAGCCGCATTGTCTGTCCCGTGCTTTTTTGAGGAAAGGCAAAGCAAGAAAAATTATGAGCGAAAATTCGAACAAAGTGATAAAACAAATAAGGGACGATCTTTTTTCCATGCAGGATGCGGGATACAGAGATTTTCAGAGCCGTCTTTTGCCGACTGTGGATAAGGCCGCCGTCATAGGCGTGCGTGTACCGAAGCTCAGAAAATACGCAAAAGGCATGAGCTCGGAGGCGGCAGCAGAATTTATGTCTGCGCTCCCTCATAAATATTATGAAGAAAACAGTCTGCACGCATTTCTTATCGAGCGCATCGGGGAATACGAGAGGACGGTTGCGGAGCTCGATCGCTTTTTACCGTATGTGGACAACTGGGCAAGCTGTGACGGTATGCGTCCCAAGGTTTTTAAAAAGCATACCGAGCCGCTGTATGATAAGGTGAAGGAGTGGATAAAAAGTCCTCACATATACACCGTCAGATATGCTGTAGGGATGCTCCATTCGTTTTTTCTTGATGACAAGTTCTCGCCCGAGCACTTGCGACTTGCAGCGAATGTGAAAAGCGGCGAATACTACATAGACATGATGTGTGCGTGGTATTTTGCTACGGCTCTGTCAAAGCAGCGTGAGCATACGGTGCCTTATCTCAAAGAAGGGCTGCTCTCGGATACCGTCCGCGCAATGACTGTAAAAAAAGCGTGTGAGAGCCGCTGTATATCGGATGAAGATAAAATGTTCTTTCGCAGTTTGCTGAAAAAATGAGCGAAAGTGTGAAAAAATACTTTTTTTCTTAGGCGGCGTGTGCTTACGGCATATAAACTATGCTTTTTTTGTCGCATAGGGAATTTTACGGATCCTCACTCGTCGCTCGCTCAGTATGACGCAGGCGGGGCACTGCACGTTTTTTTGTAAAAATAGCATCGTTGATGATAATTTTTTTATTTCTATTGCTTGACTAAATATAATTTTTGTGTTAAGATGAAATATACACATGATTAAATGGGGTAATAGGAGGCATCATACAAAATGTGTAGAACTATTTTGGTTACCTCCTGCAAGGGAGGCGTCGGTAAATCTACTGTCGCCGCCAACCTGTCAATGGCTCTTTCATCACTCGGACGACGAGTGGTTCTCATTGATATGGACCTCGGAAACCGCTGCCTTGACCTTATACTCGGTTGCGAGGACAGCGTTGTGTATGATATAGCTGATGTATGTATAGGTGTCTCGGATCTTTCTCAGGCACTTATTACCTTTGAACGTCCGAGAAATTTTTTATTTTGTCCTGCACCCTTTATGTACTCCGGCAATATTACAAAGGAAAATCTCAAACACGCTCTTGAAGATCTCAGAGCTAAATACTCGCCCGATTATATAATACTTGATACCTCGGGAGGGGCGGATATATCTGTTGAGCTGTGTGCGTCGGTTTCCGACGAGGCTATCATCGTTTCATCGAGAAATCCGTCATCTATCCGTGCCGCGTCAAAGTCCGGAGTGCTTCTTGAGAGCTTTGGTGTTGAGGTTCAACACCTGATAATAAACGGGCTTGAGCTTGACACGAAAAAAACGGATGTCAGAGTCGGAGTGCTTGAGATAATAGACATGACAGGCGTGTGCCTGCTTGGCATAATTCCAAAGGACAGCAGTATAGAGCTGCTTGCGGAAAAAGGAAAACTGTGCGGCGAGGGCAGGGTAACGGCGGCTTGCACGGCTTTTTCGAATACGGCTCGCCGAATCGACGGAGAGAAAGTTAAATTGCTCTCTTCTGTCAAAGGGCTAAGCGAAAGACAAAGGCGTCGGATACTTACCGGCGATATACATAAAAAATAATATAACAGGGGGAAAGACATAAATGGAAATTGCAATAATTGCAAGCGATACAAAAAAAGAACTTATGACACAGTTTTGCATAGCTTACTGCGGTATACTCAGTAAGCATAATCTCTGTGCGACCTCCGTTACAGGCAATTATATCTCCGAGGCGACCGGACTTGAGATAGAAAAGCTCCTTTCAGGACCTCACGGGGGAGAACAGCAGATAGCCTCCAGAGTTTCATATAATGAGATAGATGCGCTTCTTTATTTCAGAAGCACCGAACCCAAAAACAACTTCGATGAGGCTGAATATCAGCTCCTTCGTCTGTGCGACGTTCACAATGTTCCCGTTGCGACTAATATCGCTATGGCGGAAATACTTATCATGGCGATAGACAGAGGAGACCTTGACTGGAGAAATATCGTAAATCCACGTTCACAGTCAAATAAAAAAGGCTGATAAAAACAGCTTATGTACAGGACACGTCTGCTGAGGCGGGCATACAGAGAGAGGGCGGCGGCTGAGAGCCCTTTGTCCAAGTCGGATGAGATACCACCTGTGCGCTCGGTGAAATTCCGATACAAATTTTAAAAACGAAAAAGTTAAAATTACGGGTGGAACCGTGCGGAAACTGTATTTTCAGCTCCACACCCCGAATGTCGGAGGACATTCGGCGTGCGGAGTTTTTTCGTTTCATACAACAAAACAAAATAACAAAATCTTATCATATAAAGGAGAAGAAAATGGAAGTTAGATTTACAAACGGCTCATCGGTACAGCTTGAGAGCGGATGTACCGTGTATGATGCCGCACAGGCAGCGGGACTTATTTCAAGAGAGGTACTGTGCGCTACCGTCAACGGTAAGGTGTGCGAGCTTTCACAGCCTATAGACGTGGACTGCGAGGTCACACTTCACACATTTGAGGACGAGGAGGGCAAAAATACCTTCAGACATACTGCCAGCCACATACTTGCGCAGGCAGTAAAACGCCTCTACCCCGAAACGAAGCTTACCATAGGACCTGCTGTTGAAAACGGCTTTTACTATGATTTTGACTCCGAGATATCCTTTACTCCCGAGATACTTGAAAAGATCGAGGGCGAGATGAAAAAGATAGTAAAGGAAAACCTCAGACTTGAGCGCAGTACAAAGCCGAGAGACGAGGCTATTGCGTATATGAAGGAAAGAAACGAGCCGTACAAGGTACAGCTCATCGAGGAGCTTGACGCAGAGTCCGTCATATCCTTTTATACTCAAGGCGAGTTTACCGATCTTTGCGCAGGTCCCCATCTTTTCTCGACAGGCGCAGTAAAAGCGTTCAAGCTTACCTCCTGCACGGGTGCGTATTGGAGAGGCGACTCGAAAAACAAGATGCTGCAGCGTGTATACGGAACGGCATTCCCGTCAAAGGATCAGCTCAAGGCGCATCTTGAGGCTCTTGAGGAGGCTAAGAAGCGTGACCACAACAAGATCGGCCGTGAGCTTGAATATTTCACGACGGTTGACGTTATCGGTCAGGGACTCCCGATACTTCTTCCCAAGGGAGCTAAAGTAATACAGATCCTTCAGCGTTTTGTTGAGGATGAGGAAGCACGCCGCGGATGGCTTTTGACAAAGACTCCCTATATGGCAAAGAGAGAGCTGTATAAGCTTTCGGGGCATTGGGATCATTATCTTGACGGAATGTTCGTGCTCGGCGACCCTGAGGATGAGAGCAAGGAGTGCTTTGCTCTCCGCCCGATGACATGCCCCTTCCAGTATCAGGCATATCTCAACCGTGCACGCTCCTATCGTGATCTGCCCCTTCGCTACAATGAGACCTCTACGCTCTTCAGAAACGAGGATTCGGGCGAGATGCACGGACTTATACGTGTACGTCAGTTTACTATTTCCGAGGGACACCTTATGTGTCTGCCTGAGCAGCTTGAAGAGGAGTTTAAGGGATGCCTTGAGCTTGCAATGTATATGCTCAAATGCGTAGGTCTTTACGAGGATGTGTCATACCGTTTCTCTCAGTGGGATCCCGCCGATAAGGACAAATATATCGGTACACCCGAGCAGTGGGACGAAGCGCAGAGCGCAATGAAGAAAATTCTCGATCACCTTGAGATCCCCTACAAGATCGGTATCGGTGAGGCGGCATTCTACGGACCCAAGCTTGACATTCAGATAAGAAACGTGTTCGGAAAGGAAGACACGCTTATCACTATCCAAATAGACCAGCTTCTCGCCGAGAAGTTCGGTATGGAGTATGTTGATCGTGACGGACAGAAGAAAAATCCTTATATCATCCACCGCACATCCATAGGCTGCTACGAGCGTACGCTGGCGCTTATCCTTGAAAAGTATGCGGGCGCACTTCCGACATGGCTTGCACCCGAACAGGTAAAGGTACTGCCCGTATCAAATCTGTTTGAGGATTACGCATATGAGGTCCTCAAAAAGCTCAAGGATGCCGGAATTCGTGCAGAGATAGACAACAGAAACGAAAAGATAGGCTATCGTATCCGTGAGGCACAGCTGTCAAAGGTTCCCTATATGGTCATCGTAGGCGCAAACGAGCAGGAGAACGCTACTATCTCCGTCCGCAGCCGCAAGGAAGCAGAGAACAAGGTCATGAGTGTGGATGAGTTTGCCGACATTATTAAATATGAAGTTGAAAACTTCGTAAAATAATTTTAGCAAAATATAAAGGTAAAAGGTATAATTATGAAAAAGGAACTTTTCGGTTCGTACAACGGAGCGGATGTGTACCGCTATACACTTGATAACGGTATTATAAAGATGTGTATTCTCAACTGGGGATGCGTCATTCAAAAGCTGATCTTTGACGGTGTTGACGTAGAGTGCGGCTTTGACACCTTTGATGAATATGCGGCGTGCAGAGACTATTACGGTTCTACCATCGGCAGATATGCAAACAGAATTGCAAATGCCAAACTCAAATTCAACGATAAAGAGTACATTCTGCCGATAAATGACCTCAAAACGAACTGCAATCACGGAGGTCCCGAGGCGTTCAACCGTAAGATATGGGACGCAAAGGAGATAGAGTCCGATGGTTGCGATGGGATCGAATTTACAAGAATAAGCCCCGACGGAGAAAACGGCTTTCCGGGAAACCTCAGCGTAAAGGTCACGTTTATGCTTGAGGGAGATACTGTGAGTGTGAGATACGAGGCAGAAACAGATGCTGATACTGTCGTAAATATGACAAACCATTCATATTTTAACATAAACGGCTTTGACAGCGGAGTAATACTTGAGCACACGCTCAAGGTTAATGCCGATGAGCTCACCGAGCTTGATCCTCTTCGCCGTGTTACGGGAAAGAAAATAGAGCTTGCGGGGACGGCACTTGACCTCAGCGACGGACCTAAGATAGGCGAGCGTATTGATGCACCGCATCCTCAGCTTGAGATGATAGGCGGTTACGGTCACAACTATATAATAGCGGAAAACGCACCCAAGCTCAGCTACAAAGGACGGGAGCTTTCCGAGCATTGTGTGTACGCATGCGATGCACGTTCAATGACTGTATACTCCGACAAGCCGTGTCTGCAGGTATATACGGCAAACCGTATCGGAGGACACTCGAATTTTAAGGGCAACACTCCTGTAATTCAGAGAAGCGCCGTATGTCTGGAGCCTCAGTATGAGCCTGATTCCTGCAATACAGGAAAATACATACTTCATCCCGGCGAGCGCTATGACTATGTAACTCTGTACAAATTTGCAAAGAAATAAACATTTCAGAAAAAATAAACTTTATTGAGCGAAATATTCAAAACAGAAGAGATAATCGCATACCGAACAAATAAACGGGAAAACCGCCTTGTTGCTTAAAAGCAAGGCGGTTTTTTAGCTCGGAAAACAAGCAAGAACAGTATCGAAAACATAAAAAAGTATTTGTCATATCAAAAAACAGAAGCGTATGGGGCTTCTGTTTTTTGCATTAAAACGCTATTAAAACATACTTGCACAAAAAGTCAGTAAAAACAAACATTTTTAAGTAAAAATCACCAAACGCAAAAAGACAAAAAAGAGAGGTAAATTGCGAGTGAAAGTTTGTACTTTTTTATGTAAAAACCCAAATAGGTACAACGAACAATATATTTTTGCATTCAAGATTGTTTTTGCGGTTTTACTCATTCCCACAAAATCAACCGCTTTTGACATTAACGCTGAAAAACCTTGGCGAGGATTGATTTTTGAGCATGGTTTACGATATAATTTTTATACAAGAATTCGAGGCGAAAAAGCTTTGAAAACAAAACAATAACGGAGGAAGAAAATGAAAAAACTTTTGGCAATTATCATGACAGCTATGATGCTTCTTACTTGCGTAAGCATGTTCAGCTTCGGAGCTGCGGCTGCAACAAATGTTGTATATGTAAAGGATGGAGGAACCGGTGACGGTACAAGCGCAGACAAGGCTACGGCTGATCTTGCGAATGCTTACAGCACTCTTGCAACATCCGGCGGTACAATAGTTATCTGCGGAACTTACGATCTCGCTAAGGCTCCCGGCAATACCGGCAACTATTTCGTTGAGCCCGATCACACAGGTGCTATCACCGTAACTCAGGTATACGGCGGCACAGACTACCGTACCGACGGCGGTGCTGTTACAGTTACAGCTGATACTCGCTGGGCTCTCAACGGTCCTACGACCTTTGAAAACGTAACATTTAAGAAGACCGCGGGAAAATGCGTACTTTTTGTTGCACAGTACAATAAGCTCGTTATGGGTGAGGGTGTAGTTTGCGACGGCTTTACATTCGGGGCACTTGGCTCATCCACAACTATTCTCGGCGGCTTCCAGAAGGGCTTTGACAAAGCAAACGAAACAGAACTGAAGCTTGACCTTGACAGCGATATTACTGTTAAGAGCGGAAAATTCATGATCATCGGAAACAGCAGACAGTTCTCCGGAACGACCTTTACAGGAAAGTCCAACATCACAATTGACGGCGGCGAAGTAACAAAGCTCTGGGCAGGAACAGTTAACGGCGGAAAAACATCCGGCGATTGCACCGTTACTATCAACGGCGGAAACTTCCTGTCAGTAATGGAAGCAACCAACTACGGTGCTGCTGCAGGTAACGTAACATTTAATATCAACGGCGGTACATTCGCTGATGGTGCTAAGATCACAGTTTCTGAGACAGATGAAACAGGCAAAACTGTTGTTAACATAGTCAAGACTCTCAGCAATGCTGAAGCTATCAAGGCAGCTATCACAGGCGGCGGTACAGTTAATATGGTAGAGCCTGCTGCTGATACAACAAACACAACAACTTCAACAGACAGCACAACCAACGCCCCCACAACATCCAAGCCTACCGATAACCCTTCAACAGGTGATATGACATTTGTTGTTGCAATAGTTGCAGCTCTCAGCGTAGCAGCTTGCGCAAGCGTTGTTATCGCAAAGAAGGTAAAAGAGAACTGAATAACAGTTTGATCTTTA
>JBGVFH010000062.1:0-61592 GCA_045120955.1 Eubacteriales bacterium
TGATTACAGCCTTGCAGTAAAAGTGTCCTGCCCACCAAGCTCCGGTTTTACAGTTGTCAGCCAGTCGCTTGACAGCATCAATGTCAGCGTTGACAAGCTGACCTCCGTTGAGCTTGATGTAGAGGTCAATATAGTAAACGCACAGTATAATACCGAGGCATACGCACTCGGTACGCCGACAGTCTCTCCCGAGAAGGTAACTGTAAAGGGACCGCAGAAGGTTCTTGACTCGATATCTGCAGCGTGTGTAAATTTGGACCTCGGAAATATTGATTCCACGATAGGATTTAACAACCGTGTTTTGCTTCTTGATACAAATGATGAAGAGATAGCATCGCCGTATATCAGCCTCAGCGACCAATATGCGGAGGGAACGGTTCCGTTTATAAGTGTGGAGGAGGCAACGAAAATAATAGAAAAATCCGTTCCCCTTGTCTGCTCATTTAAATACGGATATTACAACTCATCGAATTGTATCGTGAAGATACAGCCGGAGTATGTTACCTTGAGCGGACATGAAAAGGTGCTAAGCAAGATCCAAGCTATTGATATATTCACTATAGATGAAACAAAAATGACCTACAGCACGGCATTTGAGGCAGAAATAGATGTTCCTGACGGAACGAGTCTTGTCAGTGGTCCTAAAAAGGCAGATGTTACAGTCACTATCTCAGATGCTATCTCTAACAGCAGCGTGCCTATGTCTGAGGTCAGCTTTATAGGAGAGAAGGTCGCATCCTTGGAGCAAGCATATCTGTTGTGCTTCAGAGGAAATGCGGATATTCTCAGACAGTTCACAGAGGATGACGAGGCGTTTTCCGTTTCGGTGGATATAAGCGGTATCATCGACTCGGGTACATACAGGCTTCCCGTTATCGTAGACATATCCTCGTCTTATAACGGGGTGTGGTGTGACTATGCGGAAGTATATGTGAATATAGAGTAAGACATTTTCGAGACTGCATTATGTAAAACCTATTTAAAGGCTGAAAAATGAGAAAAATAAATATTTTGGTAAAGGACATATCTGCCTCCCCGTCAATCGGGGAGGATGATATTTTTATCACGGCAATAAAAAAAATAAAGAACAGCAGACTGCCCGTGTCTCCTCTTTCTTGCTCTGTTTGCAAAAAGTCGGTAGATGCAAGAAAAAAGAATAATATAAAGCTCGTATATTCTGTTTCCGTTGAGTGTGAGTGCTCTGATAGCTTTGATTTATCTTTGTTAAAGCAGTATTCCTTCGGTTTTGCCGAGGAAAAAGAGCTTGAGATATCATACGGCAGCCGTGAGATGGACGGAAGACCTCTTGTTGTCGGAATGGGACCTGCGGGTATGTTTTGTGCTATGCTTTTGGCGGAGCACGGATACAAGCCGATTTTAATAGAACGCGGAGACGATGTTGATACCAGACTTTTGAAAAAAGAGCAGTTTTACAAGACCCATATGCTTGATACTGAGTCAAATATACAGTTCGGTGCAGGCGGTGCGGGTACTTTCTCTGACGGAAAGCTTGTGACCAGAATAAATGACAGCGTCTGCTCCTATGTCCTTTCCCGTATGCATGA
Source organism: Eubacteriales bacterium (assembly GCA_045120955.1). GTDB lineage: Bacteria > Bacillota > Clostridia > Oscillospirales > CAG-272 > JAZMZS01. Next base: position 1,566 of record JBGVFH010000062.1, read on the forward strand.
ACTCGGTGCACCAAAGGAAATACTTACCCGTGCAAAGCCTCATGTCGGTACCGACAAGCTGCTTGAGGTCGTCAGAGCAGCGGATGCAAGGATAAGAGAGCTTGGCGGAGAGATATATTACAGAACAAGGCTCGATGACATTACGTTTGACTCAAGAGGGCAGGCGGTGTCGGTCAAGGTAAACGGCAACACGCATATCAAGTGCGGGTGCGTTATTCTTTGCCTCGGACACAGCGCACGGGACACGTATAAAATGCTTCTTTCAAAAAATGTTGTAATACAGTCAAAAGCGTTCTCTGTCGGAGTCAGAATAGAGCATTTGCGTGAGGATATCGACCGTGCAATGTACGGAGACATGGCATCACACCCAATGCTCGGTCCTGCCGAGTACAATCTTTCGCATAATACAAAGCAGAGAGGCGTGTATACTTTTTGTATGTGTCCGGGCGGCGAGGTAGTAGCGGCTGCGTCCGAACAGGGCGGAGTTGTTGTAAACGGCATGAGCAACTACGCAAGAGACGGGAAAAATTCAAATTGTGCCGTTGCTGTTTCTGTTTTTGAGAGTGATTACGGCGGTACGGTAGAATCCGCTATAGATTTTCAGCGGCGGCTTGAAAGATCAGCTTACAACGAGGGCGGAGGAGAATACTGTGCTCCCGTTACGACTCTCGGAGATTTCTTTTCAAGAGCGAAGGGAACAGCTCCGTCAAGGGTCATGCCGACGTATATGAATTCGGATAATTACCGTTTGTGTGATTTCTCTTCCTTTATGCCGGAATTTATTTATTCTTCGCTGCGTGAAGGTATTGCTGCTTTTGACAGAAAGATCAAAGGCTTTGCCTCTGAAACGGCGGTTCTTACCGCATATGAAACAAGAACAAGCGCTCCTGTTCGCATTTTGCGTACAGAGGACAGATGTGCTGTCGGGCATGACAACCTGTATCCGTGCGGAGAAGGTGCAGGCTATGCCGGGGGGATAACAAGTGCGGCTGTTGACGGGATAAAAACAGCAATTCAGATCATAAAAACATTCCGACCGCACCAATAAAGCTGTATAATAATAAGGAGTTTTCGGTTTGACCGAAATGTTTTACCATGAGCTATAAATTAAAGGATAAAAGAACAAGCCTGTGGGCAAAAAGAGACGGTGTATGCGAAATTACCGATGCATATCTCGGTATAAAAAATGACCTATCTCTTACCGAACCCATGGCAAAGCTGTTGTATTGCAGGGGACAGCAGAATGCCGAGCAAGCCCGAAGATTTTTGAGAATGGAAGAGGCTATGCTGCACGATCCGTATCTTATGAAGGATATGGACAAGGCGGTTGACATTATCATGGATGCGATAGAGCAGAAAAAGAAGATATGCATATACGGGGACTACGATGTTGACGGCGTAACAAGCGTCAGTATGCTGTATTTGTATCTAAGGAGTAAGGGTGCGGACATTTGCTACTATATTCCCGACCGAATAGGTGAGGGATACGGTATGTCGGGCAGCGCTATTGACAAAATGTCGGCTGACGGTATCGGACTTATTATTACGGTCGATACGGGAATTACCGCAAATGAAGAGATCAAACACGCAAATGAGCTTGGAATTGACGTGATCGTGACCGACCATCATGAATGTCACGGGACGCTTCCTTGCGCTCTCGCAGTTGTAAACCCGAAGCGTACCGACGATGATTATCCCTTCAAAAATCTTGCGGGGGTCGGTGTTGTTTTTAAGCTGCTGTGCGCATACGAATTTATGTGTACTGACTCAACTGACAAGCTAATCTCGGTAAAGAAAATATGCGCTGAGTATGCTGACCTTGTAGCGCTCGGTACGATAGCTGACGTTATGCCTGTTCTTGATGAAAACAGACTTATCGTTTCGTACGGATTGAGACTCATCGAGAGCAAAGCGAGACTCGGGCTGTCGGCACTCATTGATGCATCGACCCAAAAGCCCGAGCTTGTCGGTGCGATAAAAAGACCGACCCGCCGTCCGAGGATCACCTCAGGCTTTATCGGTTACACTATTGCCCCCAGAATAAATGCGGCGGGAAGGATTACAAATGCATCCGTTGCTGTTGAACTGTTCTTGACGGATGACGAGAAAAAAGCAGAGGAGCTTTCGGCTCAATTATGTGAGATAAATCGTTTCCGTCAGTCAGAGGAGAATAAAATAGCGGAACAGGCATACGAGAAGATCGAGCTTGAGCATGATTTTGAAAACAATCCCGTCATAGTTCTCGAGGACAACACATGGCATCACGGTGTTATAGGAATAGTTGCATCAAGAATTACGGAAAAATACGGTCTTTCTTCTATTCTTATTTCATTTGACGGACAAACGAGCGGCGAAGGCAGCCCGACTGACATAGGAAAAGGCTCGGGCAGAAGCATTAAGGGGCTCAATCTTGTCGATGCGCTCGTACATTCACAGGATCTGCTTGTAAAATTCGGCGGACATGAGCTTGCCGCAGGTCTTTCGATACACAGAGGGAATATTGACCTTTTCAGAGAAAAGATAAATGAATATGCAAGAAGCGTGATACAGTCAGGAAGTGCGGTTCTCAGCGCTGTTGAGTATGATTTTGAGATCGACGCAGATGCGATAGATATGCAGTTTGCAAACGAAATAAGATATCTTGAGCCTTACGGAATTTCAAATCCTATTCCCGCATTCTTGATGCGTGACTGCACTATATGCGACGTTGTTCCGATAAGCGGCGGAAAGCATACGAAGCTTGTTATAAGGAAGGGCGAGAAATGCTTTGTTGCAATGTGTTTTTCCCGTTCGCAAGCAGACCTCGGTATATATACTACTGATAAAATAGACCTGATATTTAATGTGGATATCAATGAATATAACGGAAATCGTACGGTTCAGTTGATAGTAAAGGACCTGCGCATTTCCGAAAATTATGTAAGAAAGCTCGAAGAGGATAAACTCAGATATGAGGCTATATGTGCCGGCGGCGGAATAGCTGAGAGTGAGGATGTTGTACCTCAAAGAGCGGATTTTGTCGCATTTTACAATCTAATCCGCAGAGATATAAGATTTGGCAATGACTGCTTCAGTATAAGAGCTCTCATGGCAAAGCTCGAGCAGGTCGAGCATCCTATGTCTTACATAAAGCTAAAATTCGTCTTGAAGATAATGAGAGAAATGAACATACTCGGAGTGGACGAAATAGAAAATGAGTATTATGTGTTCAAGCTCAATTACAATAACAGTAAAACAGACCTTGATAAGTCAAATATCTTAAAGAAATTAAGAGCACAGCAGAGAAAAGGTATTTAATCGGAGAACAAAATGTCAGATATGGAACGATACGGTATCGATGATGTAGACTCGATATCAAAGCTTGGGGAAGATACTGCAAATGCATTATCATGTGCTGAAAATGCCGAATACAGAGGGCTTGAGCCGCTGATAAATATGTTAAAGCAGACCTCAAAAAATTACAATATTGATAAAATAAGAGACGCCTTTGCTTATGCAGAGGAGCTTCACAGCGGACAGTTTCGCCAGAGCGGAGAGCCGTATATCTCTCACCCTGTAGCTGTGGCTGAGATAGTTGCGGGGCTTGAGCTTGATACAGATTCGATATGTGCTGCACTTCTTCATGATACTGTAGAGGATTGTGGAGCAAAGACCGACCTTGAGGTCATCTCACGCCGATTTGGTCCTAATGTAGCTCTTTTGGTCGACGGACTTACAAAGATAGTGCATATGGAGATCGAGGACAAGGAAGAAGCACATATAGAAAATTTGCGCAAGATGCTGCTTGCTATGTCAAAGGACATCCGTGTCATTTTTATAAAGCTGTGCGACAGACTGCACAATATGCGCACTCTGCAGGCGAAAAGGGATGAAAAAAGGCGTTCGATCGCACTTGAGACGATGTATGTATATGCACCGCTCGCTCACCGCTTAGGTATGCAAAAAATCAAGCAGGAGCTTGAAAACATCAGCCTTTCGTATCTTGACCCCATAGGCTGTGATGAGGTGCGCCGTTCGATAAGCGAAAAATACGGACAGAGCAGCAATGTTCTTGAAAACGCAAAAAAGAACATTGAGGAAAAGCTTTCTGAAAACAATATCAGTTTTGTTCTTGAAGGAAGAATAAAATCGGTTTACAGCCTTTACCGCAAGATGTATAAACAGTCAAAGTCTTTTGACGAAATATACGATTTTTACGCCTTGCGCATCATCGTTGATACCGAGCTTGAATGTTACACGACTCTCGGTATAATACATGAGATGTTCAAGAGTGTTCCGGGACGTTTTAAGGATTATATCTCAACTCCGAAGCCAAACCTATACAGATCTCTTCATACTACCGTTATCGGAAGAGAAGGTGTGCCCTTTGAGGTTCAGATAAGAACTCATGAGATGCATGAGATAGCCGAATACGGTATAGCCGCTCATTGGAAGTATAAATCGGGTGAAAAATCGAATGCCGAATTTGACAAGCGCCTTGCGTGGGTATCTCAGCTTCTTGAAACAGAGGGAGATACAAACGATCCGGACGAGTTCATGCATGCATTCAAAACGGATATCTTCAATGACGAAACATTTGTATTCACACCCAAAGGTGATGTTATCGCACTTCCTTTCGGCTCTACTGTAATTGATTTTGCCTATGAGATCCATACCGCTGTCGGAAACAAAATGGTCGGCGCCAAGATAAACGGCATGATAGTACCGATAGACAAGGTACCGTCAAACGGAGAGATCGTCGAGATCATCACCTCGTCATCATCTAAGGGACCGAGCAGAGACTGGCTCAAGATAGTAAAAACGAGCGGTGCGAGAACGAAGATTAGGCAGTGGTTCAAGCGTGAGAAACGTGCCGAGAACATTATCATGGGTAAGAGTGAGGTCGACCGTGAGCTTCGCCGTCTCGGAAAGGCATTTACCGAGTCACAGCGAAACGAGGTGGTTGAGAACGTCGCCAAAAGACTCGGTATTCAGGATAAGGACGACTTTTTCAACACCATCGGTTACGGCGGTCTTTCTATGTCAAAGATAGCTAACAAGCTGAAGGACGAATTTGAAAAGCTGATTGCAACGGCACCCGAGCTTGAATATACACAATCGGATGTCAAAACGGTGCTTCCGAAGAATATTACAAGAAATTCGGGTATTGTTGTTGACGGAGAAAGAGGTTGTGCTGTAAAATTTGCTAAATGCTGCAATCCTTTGCCGGGGGATGAGATCATCGGTTTTGTTACCCGCGGATACGGAGTTTCTATTCACAAAAGAGACTGTCCGAATGCTATCAGCGGAACCACCTCTGATGAGAACAAGTCGAGATGGGTCGAAGCGCATTGGGAGCATGACTTTATAGGTGCAGTTGACAACAGCGTTTATGAGGCTCTGATACAGGTATACGCAGAGGACAGATTTTCTCTGCTTGCAGATACGTCTGTTGCGCTTGTTGATATGCATGTTTCAATTATGCAGGTCAATTCACAAAAGCGCCCCAACGGCTATGTGGTGCTCAACTATACCGTTGCGTGCAAGAATATAGCACATTACAGAGCTATTGTCAGCAGACTGCGTCAGATAAAGGGTGTAGTCTCTGTTACGCGCGGATTTTCATAATAACGGAGTAAAAAATGAAGGCAGTTATACAAAGGGTAAATTATGCAAGCGTTGAGATAGACGGTGAGATCACCGCTTTTATAAACAAAGGTTATCTTATTTTGCTCGGAGTTGGGGCGGAAGATGACGAAAGCGACGCATCCCTCCTTGCTTTAAAAATTTCAAAGCTGCGTATTTTTACCGATGAAAACGATAAAATGAATTTGTCTATAAAAGATGTAGGCGGTAAAGTGCTCGTTATATCGAATTTTACACTTTATGCGAACTGCACAGTCGGCAACCGTCCGGATTTCTTTGACAGCGCAAAGCCCGACGTGGCAAAGCCTCTTTATGAGAAGTTTCTTTCATTGCTCGGTGATATGCAGATAGAAACGTTTTGCGGTCAATTCGGAGCGGATATGAAGGTAACTCTTCAAAACGACGGTCCCGTTACTATTGTTTTGGACAGTAAGCTTTTGAAAAATAAGCAGCATGGGTGAATTTTATGAAAATTAAGGTAAACGGAAACGTAAACGAATATTATGTTCAGACGCTCAGTATGCTCTTTTTTCCGGGTGCGAAATTTTCCGATAAGGACACGGACGATGGCGGTCCGCATCTGTATGTTGATGTGCGTGATGATGATACGGGAGTTGAGTGCGACGCTGAGATGACCGACGGTCAAAAGTGCGCACACGGACATTACAGCTGTGATTGGATCGTCGGAGAGACTCGTCAGAGAGTTATTAAAATAGCCGTAGGCAAGGCTGTTTTTGAAGCGGGAAAAGAACTGTTTAAGCTGACGCCGCCATGGGGAATACTCATAGGTGTCAGACCTACAAAGGTACCTATGGGGTATCTGCTTCAGGGGCACGGTATAAGAGAGACGCAGAACATACTGAAAAACGAGTATTTTCTAAATGCAAAAAAGGCACAGCTTGTCACGGGTATAGCTTCTTATGAAATGAAGCTGACTAAGAAAATGACGGGCAAGTATTGCAGCGTTTATATCTCTATTCCTTTCTGTCCGTCAAGATGTGCGTACTGTTCTTTTGTTTCTTATACTTCAAAAAGATTGCTTTCCTTACTTGACGAATATTTGGTTCAGCTCAAAAAGGAAATAAGTGAGATATTCAAGGTAATCAGTGAAAAGGGATATAAGGTTGCTACTATATATATCGGCGGAGGTACGCCGACAATACTTGATGAATGTCAGCTTGCGGATCTTCTCTCGCACGTTGAAAAATGTACGGATGTCAGCACTCTTATGGAATATACGCTTGAGGCAGGAAGACCTGATACTATAACAGAGGAAAAGCTTGCTGTTGCCAAGCAATACGGTGTCACGAGAATAAGTGTAAATCCGCAGAGCCTGAGCGACGTGGTGCTTGAGGCTATCGGACGAAAGCATAATGCGCAGCAATTTTTCTCTGCATACGAAATTGCAAGAAAATCGGGCATCAGAGATATAAACATTGATCTTATAGCAGGACTTCCCATGGACAATTTTATCCGTTTTTCGAGAACTGTAGACAAAATTGCAGAGCTTGATCCGGAGAATATAACCATACATACCTTTTCTGTAAAGAAAGCGAGCGACATTCTCCGTCAGAGTAACGATATTTATACTCTCGGAACAGGCATGGCGGCAAAGTGCATTGATTATTCTCAGGTTAAAATGAGAAATTCCGGGTACAAGCCGTATTATATGTACAGACAAAAAAACACAGTAGAAAATCTGGAAAATGTCGGCTACGCCAAAGAAGGGCACGAGGGACTTTACAATATTTTTATGATGGAGGAATATCATACGATCTTTGCTGCCGGAGCGGGTGCGGTTACAAAATTGGTGGACTACAATACGCCAAGCAACGGCGGTTGCAGAATAAAAAGAATATTCAACCCAAAGTATCCGTATGAATATTTAAGAGGAGCAGAACAGCTTGAGAAAAAATACAGAGAGCTTTCTGCAATTCATGATGAGTTCTATTCTGAAAGGGATATTTTGGTATGATCAAAGGAAAAGCGTTTTTTTCAGACTGCAGTGTTATTTCATCTTTTGTATATGACTGTGAAAAAAAGTTTGAGGCGCAGCTGCTTTCTGCCGCTGATGATATCATTACGAGAGATTCAAAAATCGTCACGATATGCGGACCTACCTGTTCGGGAAAAACAACGACTGCGAACAAGCTCCTTGCTTACTTGAGCGAAAAGGGCAAGCGTGTGCACGTCGTATCATTTGACGATTTTTATTTTGACAGAGAAGAAATTATCCGTATGTGCAGGCAGAGAGGCGTCGCAGTTGAATATGAGTCCTCACTCGCACTTGATCTTGAGCTTCTTTCAAAGGCGATGAAGGCTATCGCAGAGAGAAAAAATGTAATTATTCCGAAATACGATTTTTCATCAGGAACGAGAAGCGGATACAAGGAGTATTCGGTCTCTGATGATGATATGTTTGTTTTTGAAGGTATTCAAGCGTTATATCCAGAGGTCAGCGAAATGTACGATAAGATAGGTCGCTTTTCAATATATATAAATGTTGATGAAGGCATAGATTACGGTGACGTTTCGTTTGACAGGGAGACGGTCAGATTTTTACGCAGGCTTGTGCGGGATCACAAGCACAGGGCTGCGAGTGTCGAGTTTACCTATGAGATATGGAAAACCGTCAGAGAAAACGAGGAAAAAAATATTTTTCCGAATGTTTTGGGCGCAGATTGCTTTATAAATTCTGCATTAGCTTATGAAATGAACGTTATAAAAAATGACGCATATGATTTTTTCGGTACGGTTGCCAAAAATAGCGAATGTTTTGAGTCGGTAGAAAAGCTGAAGAAAAAGTTTGATGCTATTCAGACAATACCCGAGGACTATGTTCCGCAGGGGTCGGTGCTTCGAGAATTTATCGACTGATAGGAGTTTGTATGTCAGAGTTAACAAACAGCACAAAATCAAATAGGATAATATCCGGTGTTATGATTTTGACGGCTGCAAATATTATTGTAAAAATAATCGGATTTGCGTATAAAATACCGCTTCTTCGCATTCTCGGTGAAAACGGTATGGCATACTATAATGCCGCATATCAGATCTATACGTGGTTTTATACTTTATCAACTGCCGGTTTGCCGTTAGCAGTTGCAAAGCTGGTTGCGTGGTCACGCTCGGAAGGGAAGAAAGGCCAGGTAAAGAAAACGTTGAACATTGCGCTTGTGATGTTCGGCGCTGTCGGTCTGGTCGGCTCATGTGCCATGTTCTTTTTCTCAAAGCCTCTGTCCCAGCTTCAGAATAATCCCGATGCGTACATCAGTATATCAATGCTTGCGCCTACGCTGTTTTTTATATGTCTAACAAGCGCTCTGAGGGGATATTTTCAAGGGCATGAAAAAATGATGCCTACGGCTGTATCCGAGGTTATTGAGGCAGCCTCAAAGCTTGCTCTCGGTATAATGCTTGCGCTATATGCGCAAAATCAGGGCTTGGGCATTGCGTATCAAGCGGCATATGCTATATTCGGTGTTTCTGTAGGTGCGATACTCAGCACTTGCTATCTTTTTATTACGAAAAAGTTTTTTGCAGACGACAAGTGTGCACCGTTACCTGCGAGCGAGACAAAGAGCGAAAAGTCATCTTCGCTTGCAAAGAGTCTCCTTAATATAGCTATACCTATATCGCTTAGCTCCTCCGTTATGAGTATTGCATCTCTGATAGATACTTTTATGATGATAAGAACTCTTACCTCAATAGGAGTGGAGCGTGAGGTAGCAGAGGGAGTATTCGGAAATTATACCACACAGTGTGTAACCATGTATAATCTCCCCACCGTACTTATCCTGCCTATAGCAGTCGGAATCGTACCTTTCCTTACCGAAATGCTGCAAAAGGAGGATCACAAGGGGTTTGAGAATATTGCAACATCGGCTATGAAAATGACAAATGTTATATCCTTCCCGTGTGCTCTCGGGCTGTCTGTTCTCTCGTATCCGATACTTTTGATGATATTCGACAATGATACCGACAGAATTGCTCCTATGCTGTCTGTTCTTGCGATAGCGGTCATTTTCGTTGGTATTGTTACTGTTACCAATGTTATTTTGCAGACGCATAACAAGCAATATCTAACGCTTGTGTCAATAGCTGTCGGAACTTCCGTGAAATTTATCTGCTCGACGGTGTTGACAGGAGTAGGCGGCAAGGAAACTCTCGGCGTGCTCGGTACTCCCACAAGCACGGTGGTGTGCTATTTTATTGCGGCTGTGATGAATATTATATTTGTGATAAAGCATACGGGTGTACTTCCGTCATTTGGCAGAGTGTATATGCGCCCGCTGTTGTCGGCTTTATGTTGTGCGGCTTCTGCGGGAGCTTGCTACAGACTGCTTGACGGAGTATTAGGAGTTGCGCTGTCTGCTTTGTGTTCGATAATTCTTGCTGTTGTCGTGTACGTGCTTGCAATCTTTGTTTTCGGTGTTATTACAAAAGAGGATGTATACCTTCTGCCGAAGGGAAAGAAGCTTGCATCAATTCTTATGAAATTCCATCTTTTGCGCTCGAACTGAAAAATGAGGTATAAAATGTCAGATACAAAGAAAAAAATAGAAGAGCTTTTAGCTAAAGACAGCTACGACTTTGATGATCTTTGCGATGTTGTCCGTGTGCTTCGGTCGGATATAGGGTGTCCCTGGGACAGGGAGCAGGATCATAAAAGCATCAGAAACGATTTTATTGAGGAAACGTACGAGGTAATTGAAGCTATAGACAATGACGACAAGGTTCTTTTGCGTGAGGAGCTGGGTGATGTTATGCTTCAAGTCGTTTTCCATGCATGCATCGAGGAAGAACAGGGCGAGTTTGATATTCACGGGGTTTCAAATGACATCTGTAAAAAGCTGATACACCGTCATCCGCACGTTTTTGGTGATGTTAGTGCTGACACATCTGAAAAGGTCCTTGCAAATTGGGATAAAATAAAGAACGAGGAAAAATCAAGAAATACGGTTTACTCTTCAATGAAGAGCATACCTCCAATGCTTCCCTCACTCATGCGTGCAAGAAAAATCGGCGCAAGGGCAGCGAAGGTCGGGTTTGATTTTGCGGATGCTCAGGATGCTTTTTCAAAAATAGAGGAAGAGACGCTTGAACTGAAAAACGCTCTCGGAACAAAGGATGCCTTTGAGGAGCTGGGGGATCTGCTGTTTTCGGTTGCAAATGTAGCACGGATGCTTGGCATAAATCCCGAGGAAGCACTCAACTATTCAAACAACAAGTTTATTTGTCGTTTCGGTTCTCTTGAGCAAAAAATCACGGCAGATGGAAAAAATATAAAAGATTTGGATGCCGAGACTCTTAACGAGTATTATATTTTGGCAAAAAATCAAGAAAAAATGTGATTTGATACGATATTTTAACAAAAAATATTTATAAAGCACTTGATAATTATGTTTAAAAATGATATAATACTTATAAATAATGCTTTGCGCTCTATTTGATAGGGGCACAGCAAAAATTTTAAGAAAGGTGTACTTACGATGAATAAGACTCAGTTGATCGAAGCAGTTGCAAAACAGTCCGAACTCAAGAAAAAAGATGCAGAGGCAGCAGTAAATGCAGTCATGGCTGTTATTGAAAAAGCACTTGTTGACGGTGACAAGGTTCAGCTTGTAGGCTTTGGCACATTTGAGGTTAAAGCACGCGCTGAAAGAACAGGTAAAAATCCGAGAACAGGCGAGGCTATTACTATCCCTGCATCAAAGTATCCGGCATTCTCAGCAGGCGGAGCTATGAAGGCAGCAGTAAACAAGTAATCGAATATTGCTTGAACTATAAAATATGCCTGTAACCGTTGTATTGCGGTAACAGGCTATTTTTATCGCATAGGAAATTGCATTGATCCTCACTCGCCGTTTTGCATTTCTTCTGTAATAGAAAAACAGCGGTAGGCGAGAGGATGGGGCGGGTAGTGCCCGCTTTTATTCGATATATTGGGAGAAAGACATGAGACTTGATAAATATTTGAAGGTGTCCAGATTGATAAAAAGACGCACAGTTGCAAATGATGCGTGTGACGGCGAGCATATAAGCGTAAACGGCAAAAGAGCCAAGGCTTCGTATCAGGTAAAAGAGGGAGATATTATTTCAATCAGCTATGGTGAGAAGACTGTCAGCGTGAAAGTGCTCGGAATAAAAGAGAGCACGAAAAAAGCGGATGCCGCCGAAATGTACGAAGTAGTAGATGAGTGAGCGGCTGTTCTTATTTTGCCTCGATAGACATATATATGTATCAAAAAAGGAGGCAAAGATATGAACGCAAACACACCGCTCGAACAGAAAAAACATTCCATATCACTTGTTTCGAGAGAAAAGCTTGAAATTGACGGAGTCATAGATGTGCTTGATTTTGACAGCAGCTGTGTTAATATAAAAACCAATATGGGAGTTTTGTCCGTGGAAGGTACAGGACTGAAAATAATCAGTATGTCAAAGGAAAGCGAAAAAATATATATTGAAGGTACGGTAGACAGCCTGTTTTACTACGGAGTTGCGGAAGAGAAGAAGGGTGGACTATTCAAAAGGCTGGTGAGGTAAATAATGCATGTTTACTTAAAAGACCACTTTGTATTCCTTGTTTCTTCTTTTTTTGTGGGGATGCTGCTGAGCTTGATATACGACGTTTTCAGGGTGTTGAGAGTTGCCCGAGGCATTAGATATTCAAGGAGCATTTCTCCGGAGCGCACTATGTCGGGAATTTCTTTTTTGGCATTGTACAACCGCCGTTGTGAAAAAAGAAAAAACGGAGAATGGAAAAAGAAGACCGAGCTCTTTCTCTTTTTGATAGAGGATATAATATATTCGCTTTTATGTACCGTTATCATACTCGTTCTTATTTACGGAGCAAATTACGGTATACCGAGATTTTTTTCATTTGTCGGTATGTTTTTCGGCTTTTTGCTGTGCAGAATAACGGTAGGTAAGGCTATCATGCTTGCGTCAGAATATATTTGCTATTTTATCGGAGCGGTCTTTTTCTATTTGTTTTATCCGTTTTCAATTTTGTTTATAAAAATAAAAAAAGTGATTTACAAATTATACTTTTTATTATATAATAGGCATATGGATAAAAAAATACGCCGTATCTCAAGTTTGCAGGCAAAAAAGATCTGCGTGATGCTGAGAGATCTAGGCGAGGAAATATAAATGGTGATATAATGAACAGAAATTCAAATGTAGTTTTAAAGCTGGGTGCGGTTTTATTTGTGCTTATAGGCATATTTACCGTTGCCAGACTTGAAATGAAGTATAATGACATAGAGACACAGAGACAAGAGCTTGAGCAGCAGTACAAGCTCAACAATGAGATGATAGAAGAGCTCGAGCGTGAGCTTGAGGCAGAGTTTGATGATGAATATGTCGTAAAGATAGCGAAAGAAAAACTTAATCTATGCCTGCCCGAAGAAGTAATATTTTATAACGACCTTACAGAGTAAAACAACATCAAAAAATGATGTATTAAATAAAAAATAAACGGAGAAAAACATGGAAGAGCAAAACACAGAATGTACACATGACTGTTCCACTTGTTCCGCAGCTTGTTCGTCAAGAACAGACGGAAAGTCGGCTCAGCAGTCATTTGTTGAAAAACAAAACCGTATGTCAAATGTCAAAAGAGTAATTGCTGTTATGAGCGGAAAAGGCGGCGTCGGCAAATCAATGGTGACAGACCTCCTTGCAGTTACGATGCAGCGCAGAGGGTACAAGGTTGCGGTATTTGATGCTGACATTACAGGTCCTTCAGCACCAAAGGCATTTGGAGTTAAGGGTCGGGTCGAAGGCTCAGAGCTTGGTATGTTCCCGAAAATGACAAAGACGGGAATAAAGCTCATGTCAATAAATCTTCTTCTTGAAGAGGAGGATAAGCCGGTGGTATGGAGGGGTCCTGTTATTGCCGGAGTTGTAAAGCAGTTTTGGACTGATGTTGTATGGGATGAGGTAGACTATATGTTCGTAGATATGCCTCCCGGAACAGGCGACGTGCCGCTCACTGTTTTCCAGTCTCTGCCTATTGACGGTGCTGTTATTGTAACAACTCCTCAGGAGCTTGTTTCTATGATAGTTAAAAAGTCTGCAAATATGGCAAAGCTGATGAACATTGATATTGCCGGTGTTGTTGAGAACATGAGCTATGTTGTATGTCCCGACTGCGGAAAGCATATCGATGTTTTCGGTAAGAGCAATGCCGAGGCAACAGCGAAGGAGCTTGGCTTCGAGGTTATCGGAAAGCTTCCTATGGATGCAGGGCTTGCATCCCTTGCTGACCGAGGCGTGATCGAGCTGTTCGAAAACGACTATCTCGATGCTGCCGCCGATCTCATCGAGAATAAATACCCTGTTGAATAATCTATGAGTAATAAAAGTGCATACATTCCATTATGGAGTGTATGCACTTTTTACGTGTGCTTGATATATCCAACGCTGCTTACTTTAGTCTCGTTGGTGATAGTTTTTGCAAGAATTTTAAATTTATAAAATACAAAGCAGGGAAAGCAAGCATGGAAATAATGATAAAGGTTACAAACGAACAAAGTATACTGCTGTTGAAGAAGGAGCTTGATATTTGTATGCTTTCGAGTGCTTTGATATCAAGGAAAGTTGCACAAAAGTATGCAAGCAAAAACATGATCAAAACAAGCATATACATCCCTACAAATACGAGACAAGAGAGTGTAAATCTGATTTTTTTCTTTGAGCTGTCGCCGATAAAATAAGCGGTAGTAGACATGAGTGATATAAGGGCATAGGCGAAAAACACCGCCGTATATGTCAGTATCACTGCGGCAGGTGAGGACGCATACATATCTCTCATATAGGCAGCCGCTCTGAATTCAAGCGGATAAAAGCCGTATAATGCGCAGGATAAACAGAAAAAACATTCAAGCAATACTATGCATATCCCCGAGCAAAAGAAAACTGACAAAATGACTCTGTGCGAGTCTTTGGTTTTTCTTGTGAAGGCTGCTTTTAATGTGTTTATTTGTTTTACGGTAATAAATAAAGGAGAGAGCAGGGCAAGAGGAAAGGCGATATAATACGCTATAGCTTCAGAGGCACTCTTTGCCCCGAGCGCCCTTATGACAAGCGACAGAATGATAAGAGCGAAGGGAATTAATACTATTATGAGCATATGCGGCAGACAATGTGCCGCTACTTTTTTAAAAACGGGGGCGACCGTTACCGAACCTGTATTTCTTTTTTCAACAATCGGCATATTTACCTCATTTGCATATAAGTGCATATACTTCGTTTTTGGGGATCTTTCTGTCTTTTGCTGTCATTTTTATTGCGTCCATTTTCGACAGTCCGCTGTCAATATACATTTTTACATGGTCTTCTATGCTAAGGTTGTCAAATCTTTCCTGTACTTGATCTTCTCCTGCTCCCTCAAGGATAAGAACGTACTCGCCCCTCGGCTCCTTCTCTAAGTAGTACTCGACAGCGCCGCAGAGAGTTGTTCTGATTATTTCCTCATTTAGCTTTGTCATTTCACGGCACAGTGCTATTTTTCTGTCACCAAGTGCGGAGTATAGGTCTTTGAGCGTGGCGAGAAGCTTGTGCGGTGCCTCGTACAAAATGAGCGTGTGAGCGAGACTTTTTATTTCTTCGAGCCGTGAGCTTCTTTCTTTTTTTGTATACGGCAAAAAGCCCTCAAAGGTAAATCTCCGTGTAGACAGCCCCGAGAGTGTAAGCGCATTTACTGCGGCGCAGCATCCTGGGACAGAGGTAACGCTTATATTATTTTCACAGCACAGCTTTACTATATCTTCTCCCGGGTCGCTTATAGCAGGTGTACCTGCGTCAGATACGAGCGCACATGACTCGCCGTTTTGCAGTCTTTCTAAGATAAGCTGTCCCTTTTGTGCTTTGTTATGCTCGTAGTAGCTCACCGTTTTGTTATGTATCCCGAGAAGATTTAACATCTTCTGAGTATTTCGTGTGTCTTCTGCGGCAATGAAATCGACCTCAGAAAGTATTTTAAGCGCTCTCGGAGATAAGTCAGCGAGGTTGCCTATGGGTGTTGCCACAAGATAGAGTGTTGACGCTTTTACGGCGTTTTTTTCATATTCGGGGGTGTTTTTCATCTAAACCTTTCCTCCGGAAAGCTTCCGTTTTCATAAATGTATTTCAGATCCTGCGTATATTCGGTATGGGAGGTATCTTTGTAGATAACAAGAGGTCGGCTGATACACAGCTCCTCTCCGCCGCCGTATCTTGCTTCGACAAGAACAAGAGAAGGGGGAGCATCCTGTATGGGGTGTACAAGGGTTAGTTTTTTTGGCTGGAGCGATGCGGCCTTCAGAGAACAGATAAGCTCCGCAAGTCTCTCGGGGCGGTATACGCAATAGAATTTTCCACCGAATTTGAGCAGCCTTTTTGCAGAAAGACAAAAATCTGCGATACCTCCGCAGATCTCTCTGCGTGCTATGTTCTTTTCGATTGAGGAATTTGAGAGTCCTGCGCCGTTTCTCATGTACGGCGGGTTTGAAAAAACAATGTCAGCCTCTCCCGCAATATCCTTTGAGCTTGCGTCTCTCACATCGCCGCTTATAACTGTCATACGGTCGGAAAAGCCGTTGAGCCTTGCATTTCTCTCTGTAAGCTCGGCAAACTCCGGCTGTATCTCGTATGCATAGACTCTCGCAGCCTTTTTCCTTTGCAAAAGGAGCAGAGATATTATTCCCGTACCCGAGCCGAGCTCTACGCATTTTTTGTTATTTGCGCATATGTACGCAGAGAGCAGAAGAGCATCCGTACCAAAGGTAAGTCCGTCTTTTCTTTGTATGAGATCTATATTATCGTTGACTTTGTCGAGTCTTTCGTTTTCATTTAGGGTCAGATTTGTTTGCATATGCTTCTCCGCTTTTGAGGATAAAACGAAAAGCGGAAATAACCGCAAGGATATCTCCGCTTTTGTTCTTACTTGATTATGTATAAATCAAAATTGATTATTCGTCAAGAACAGGAGCATCGACAGGACAAGCACCTGCACATGCGCCGCACTCGATGCACTCGTTTGCATCTACAACGAACTTTCCATCACCTTCGCTGATAGCATCAACAGGGCACTCGCTTGCGCATGCACCGCAGCTAATGCAATCGTCGGTAATTTTGTATGCCATTTGAAATACACCTCCAATATTTTTTTCTTTACTAATTTTATCACATATATTTAAAAAATCAATAGGGAAAAGCAATTTTTTGAAGATTTATTTTGTTTTTTTTACGGTATTTTGCCGCATTTCGGCTTATTGCTCTTCATTTGGCTTGTTATTGCCCTTTTTCGGAGCTTTCCCCAATATTTTTACATCCTCACGCATATACATTTTCGGTTGGTCGGGTTTTTCGTCGAGCTTGACCTTGACAGTTCCCGCAAGGGGATTTGATTCGATAACAAGTCCGTTGCCTTGCTCTGTTGAGACGATATAACCGACCTGAGGAGTTTTCTTTATCTCCTCCTCGTATGTTTCGTGCTCGTATCGTAGACAGCACATCAGTCTGCCGCAAGCACCCGAAATTTTTGCTGAGTTGAGTGAGAAATTCTGTTCCTTTGCCATTTTGATAGAAACCTGAACGAAATCGGAGAGAAAGCTGTTACAGCAAAACGGTCTGCCGCAAAGACCAAGACCGCCCTTGAGCTTTGCCTCATCTCTTATTCCGATCTGGCGCAGTTCTATTCTTGTTTTAAAAACTGACGCAAGGTCTTTTACCAGCTCTCTGAAGTCCACTCTGCCTTCACTTGTGAAATAGAACAGCAGCTTGTTGTTATCAAAGGTATATTCGGCATCTATCAGATTCATGTCAAGACCGTGATCAGCAATTTTTTTCTTGCATAGATCAAACGCATCGTGCTCTTTTGCACGGTTTTCTTCGCTGTGACGGATATCTTCCTTTGTTGCTATGCGCAGAATAGGGCGCAGGGGGGCTACGATATCCTTGTTACTGACAAACATATTTGACGAGGTAGCCGTTCCTATTTCTACTCCTCTTGCAGTTTCTACGATGACCTGCTGTTCCTGCGTGACTTTCAGACCGTTTGGAGCAAAATAGTATACTTTTCCTACCTGACGAAATCTGACACCAACGACCTCGTTTTTTTCGTTTTGAGGATTTTCTGTATTCGGTATTGTGTTGTTTTGTAGATTTTCAGACATAGTTTTTCACCTTTCGGTTCGTTTAAATTTTAAGTTCGAGCATTGTATGCTTTTATAGCGAAAGTAAGCATAATAGAGCTTACACTCGAGGCACCTTGATTTATATATAGCTGTTCGATGGTGTTTTCAATGAGCATACACAGCTTTTTTGCGTACTTCGGTTTTATTTTAGAAAGAAAGCGTGCCGCATCCTCGCTGTCGATAAAGAAGTCGAGTCTATCGTCGTTTAGTTCCTTTTGAGCAATTAGATCACGCAAAGATGAATAGATCAAGCGGAGAAGCTCTATCTGCACGTTGTTTTTGTCTATGTGAGCACTCCAATACTGCATATAGTCGTATTTAGTGCTTTTCTCGGAAATTATACCGAGAAATTCATATACTGCCTCACGCTGCTTTTCAGCTTCCTCAAGCTCAGGTGACGGCATACAAAGCATAAGAGCTTTGCCTATATTGCCTGCTGACATTGCCGCAACTTTTTTAATTTTTTCATCATCTGCACTGACAGCTTTTTCTTTCAAAAATGCAACCGTCTGCTTACGCCCGACGGGAGATGTGCGTAGTATAGGTGCTCTGCTGATGACTGTAGGCAACAGCAGACGGGAATTTTCACATAACAGAAAATACATGACATCCGTGACAGGCTCCTCCAATATTTTGAGAAAAGCGTTTTGCGCCTGCACGGTCATTTTGTCCGCTCCGTCTATTATATATGCTTTCATTTCGAGCTCGTTTGAGCTCATATAAGTATGAGATTTGAGTTCTCTGATCGTGTCAACGCCTATGGACTGTTTGCTCCCTGAATCAATAATTATAACGTCGGGAGATACATTTTTAAAAATCTTTTCGCAGTTGATGCAACACTGACAAGGCAGTAAGCCACCGTCTTGCTGTTTGCAGCAAAGCGAGGCAACTACACTTTTAGCAATAAGTTTTTTTCCGCTGCCGCAAGCACCCTCGATTATAAAAGCGTGGGGCATTGCTCTTTTTTCTATATATGATGAAAGCATAGCCTTGAGCTTATCGTTTCCGATTATATTTTCAAAATAAACTGGCATCTTTACCTCCGACAAGCAAAAAACTTCGCTTCATTAAATTATTTTATCACATATATGCATTTATGTCAATGAGATAAGTTTTAGTTTTTTCGGGTAATAAAAGCAAGTCACAGCTCGTATATATTTAGTACGGGAGGACAAAAATGGCAGAAATAAAAAAATCAAGATTTAAGCTTTCAAGTGTTCTTGAAATGCTGCCGCCCAAGTGTCGGACAAACATTGTAAATACCGCAAGAGAGCTTGATATAGGCGAAGAACATATAAACGAAATTCGCCTAAGACTCTGTCGGTGTGTCTCGATAAGCTGCGGCACAAAAAACTATCTATGCGATTATATTATGAGCGAGGATGACATCAAAAACACCATGAGACGGCTGTGCGCAGGCTCTGTCTATGCTTATCAAAGCACGATAAAACAGGGGTATGTTCCGATAGACGGAGGAGGCAGAGCAGGTGTGGTGGGTGACATTACAAATGCTGACACGGATATAGCGGTTGAAAGTGTAACAGCTATAAACATAAGAATTCCGCATCATGTAAGAGGTATTTGCTCAAAGGTGTATGACTTGTTTAACCGAACGGGCAAAGGTATCATCATCTATTCCCCCCCTGCTGTCGGTAAAACCACGCTTTTGAGGGATCTTGCAATAGAGCTGTCAAGAGGAAAGCTGCCTTATAAGGTTGCATTGATAGATTCAAGGCATGAGCTTGATAACGGAATGCTGCCCTCCGACTGCCTGATAGATACTTTTTCGGGATATCCGAAGAGTATGGGGATAGAGATAGCAACGCGTACTATGTCTGCGGACGTGATCATATGCGACGAGATATCGGGGAGTGAGGCAGATGCTGTAAAAAACAGCATTTTCTGCGGTATACCCATAATTGCGGCGGCTCATGCGTCAAGCGTAGACGAGCTATGCCGCCGTGTCGGAATTGAGTGCATGATACGGGCAAATGCGTTTGCTTATGCCGTAGGTCTGAGTCGGAGAGACGGATGTGCGGAATTTGAATTTGATATACGGGAGCTTACTTTGTGATAAAAATGTATTACATGAGTTTTTTCGGAATTCTTTTACTGCTTGGCAGTGCCGTATTTTTATGTAAGAGTGCATACAGCTATTACGACAGGACCCTTGAGTATTACAGGGAGGTGCTTTCCTTTCTTTATACAGTAAAGCAAAAAATAAGTACAAGCAGTACGAAGATAACTGTGATTTTGCATGACATGGATAATCTCAAGCTTCTTTGCGAGTGCGGCTTTATCAAAAAGGCTGGGGAACAAGGGGTGTATACGGCGTATCTGTCATGCGAGGACAAATTTATGCTTGACTCTGAGGACAAGAACATCTTGCGCGGATACTTTGCCGATATGGGAAAAAATATGCTTTGTGCCGAGATTGAAAATATCAGCCGATGCATTACTCAGCTCGAGGCAAAATATCAAACGATCATGCAACAGACACCGTCTAAGAAAAAAGTAAGCAGTACCGTTATTATATGTATAGCGTTGCTTGCGGTAATATTGATTGTCTGATAATAAATATATCTGAGGATTACAATGGATATCAGTATGGTTTTAAAGATAGCCGGAACAGGTTTTCTTGTGGCTGTAATAAATCAAATCCTTTCGAAATCCGGAAAGGATGAATATGCTATGTTTGTAACAGTTTCCGGCATCGTTGTGGTGATGCTTGTGCTGGTTAGAGAGGTGTCGGGGCTTTTTGAGACGATAAGGAGCTTGTTCGGCATATGAATATATTTGTTTGTATAGGTGTATGTTTTGTCTGCGTTTGTGCGGTATTTCTGATAAAGGAAAGCGGATATCGCAGTTATGCGGCTGTTTTGGGTGCTATAGGAGTGCTTATACTTGCCGCCTTGACTTTTACCGACATAGCGGATATATCGACTCAGCTGATAAATACTGTGCAGAGCAGTGGTGCCTTTGTGTACACTGATGTTGTGATGAAGGCGTTTGGTATTGCATTTGTAGTGGAAATAAGCACTGATACGGTAAAAGAATTCGGTGCGGAGAATATTGCAAAGGGGCTTGAGACAGCGGGAAAGGCTGAGATGATTTTGCTGTGCGTTCCTATGGTTTCGGATCTTGTGCAGAAGGCTGTATCCCTGCTCGGACAAGCATAAAAAGGGAAGTACGATGCACAAAAAAATTGTAGTTTTGATATGTATTATCTGTTTGTTTATCCCTTTTATGTCGTGCGAAATAAAAGCGCAAACCATTGACGAATATATTGAAATGTTAAAGGAGTCTTTGCCGCAGGACATATCGGATGAGTATGAAAATGTAACGCTCGGCAAAAATCTTCCCGATTTTTCGGACATGCTCGACGCACTTTTATCAGCTGTTAAGGATAATATAAGCAGACCGATAAGGATGCTGTGTGCTTTGCTGGTTGTAATAATCATCAGCGCAGTCTATCATTCGCTCAGCGGATTTCTGAAAAACGAAGGAATTGCCGGTGTGTTTGATACCGTGTGCAATATATGCATAGCACTTTCTGTTTTTTACATATCTTTTGAGTCAATAGAATATGCGCAGGATTTTTTATCTGTTGTCGGAAATTTTTCCCTTGCACTTTCTCCGCTCCTAACGGCTGTGTGCCTTGCGTCGGGCAACGTTACTGAGGCAACTGTAACGGGCAGTGGACTTATGCTGTTCGTTTCGGTATGCGAAAAAGTTTTTTCCGATGTGCTTTTGCCGATTACAAAGATATGCCTGTCTTTGTCGTTGTGCTCATCTGTAAGCTCGGACTTTCCCGATATGTCGGGTATAATCAAATTTTTTAAATCTGTATTCAAGATAATAATCAGCTTCGCCATGATGCTGTTTTCAGCTGTCTTGTCGTATCAAAGCTTTGTAGCGAGTGAGGCGGATAATTTGGCATCAAAAACGGTAAAGTTTACTGTGGGCAATGCAATACCGATAGTCGGTTCGTCTGTCGGAGAGGCAATGAGGACCGTTGCGGGGTCGCTTTCACTATTGAAGAGCACCATCGGAGGTGTTGGCGTGAGTGCTGTCCTGCTGTTGGTAATACCGTGCGTCGTATCGTTACTTCTTGACAGAACGGCTCTGGCTCTAGGTGTTGCCGTATCAAGGGCATTTGGCTGTAAAAAGGAGTCGGAGCTGCTTGATTCTGTCCTTTCAGTATACGGTCATGCAACAGCCGTAGTCTGCTGTGCTTCGGTAATGCTCATCTTTATTTTGTCGTTGTTTGCATCTACAGCCGCGTCGATGGGAGGTGTGTGAGGATAAACGGATATATAGGCAGTATAATAATAATATCTGTTTTCGGCTCGGTCTTATGCTCGTTTTTGCGCTACGGCGGAAAAATGAAAAAATATACGGGCTTTGTCCTATGCGTTGCCATCGTATCTTCATTGCTTTCGCCCATATATTCAATTATCGGCTTTGTGGGGAGAATAGATGAATTTTTCAGCTTTGAATTCAAGACGGAGCAGACGGAGAGCGGGAGCTTTTGTCAAGAATGGATAGTAGAAGAGACGGATGATGAGCTTCGGCAAGCTGTTGCGGATATAGCTAAAGTACGGTTTGATATTCCACTTAACGAGGATAATATAACGATAAGGTATAATACCGATGACTTTGAAAACGTCGATATAGAACATATTGAGGTAAACATCAATAACATAACAGTTATAAAAAACCTCAATGAATTTTGCTCATATATTTCGGATATGCTCTTATGTGAGTGTGAGGTGGTGGAGGGGTAATGAACGACAAGTCAGGTATTCTTGCGAAAAAAAATCTCCTTATAGTCATAGCCGCAGTAGCCTTGGGGGTATTGCTGCTGTTCTTTGGATCCTCTGATACAGAAGTATCAAGCGGCGAAGATGACACAATAACGCTTGCCTCCGAATACAGAGCTGAGCTTGAGAGGACGGCGGCATCAATGTGCGCTTCAATAAAAGGCGTCGAGAGCGCACAGGTAAATATTACGCTTGAGGGAGGGATGGCATATGTATACGCAAAAAACTCCGAGGGAAGCTATGGAGGTACATATTTTTCAAGCGGGGGAGATCCGCTTTTGCTTCAGTATGACTATCCGCAAATCATCGGGTGTGCCGTTGTGTGCTCAGGGGCTGTAAGCACACAGACAAAGCTCGAGATCACGCAGATGATGAGCGCATATCTCGGTATTTCGACTTCAAAAATATATGTCGGCTATAAGGAATAAAAAGTAACATACACAAATATATTTATAATGGATATATAAACAAAGGAAAGGCGGTACATAGAAGTGAATATAAAAGAAAAAATTAAAACGGTTTTCGATAAAAGCGTTGAACTTGTCAAAAAGATCAGCACAAGAAATCTCATAATTGCGGGAAGTGTTCTTCTCATCGGTGCGGCGGTTTGGCTTAATTTTGCTCTGTTCTCGGGAGACGATGATCAACAGGTAGGATATGGTTCTAGTAACATGGAGGACAATGTATCTGCAAATGCATCGCAGAATGCGGAGGAGGACTATTTTTCAAGCACGCAGCTCAGCAGACAGAAGGCAAGGGACGAGGCTCTGGAGGTGCTGCAGTCTGTTGTGGATTCATCGGATGCTGTAGAGGCAACAAAAGAGCAGGCGCTGTCCGAGATATCTCGGATCGCTGACGATATTCAGCTCGAGGCAAACATAGAGACTCTTATTCTGTCAAAGGGCTTTGAGCAATGTGTTGCTGTAATTAACGGAGACACAGTGAATATTATAGTAAAGAGCGAGGGTCTGCTTGCAAATGAGGTCGCTCAGATAAACGAGATAGTATACGAGCAGACAGGTACAGACCCGTCAAACATCAAAGTGATAGAAAAGAAATTTTAATTTTAAATTCCCCAAAAGTTAAGTATATCCGAATAGCCGCAGAAGAAAAACGCTTGCAAATTCAATCAGATTTGCAAGCGTTTTTCTTTATCGGTTGTTGGCTTTTTTGTTTTTTGCGGTTGGATCTGCGGTTTTATTTCTTGCTTTGAAAAATATAATGAGAACTGCTGTCACAGACGCAAGAATACTGCAAGTAATAATTATGACATGCGTGATGCTTGTTGGTGTCTTGGTCGGTATATCGGGGGTGTCGGTGCTGAGCTCTGTTTGTTCACTCGACGATGCGTCTGTGCTCATGCTTTGCTCCTCGGTAACGGCAGGCTTGATGAACTCAACCGTAAGAACAAATGAAGCGCTCATGCCCGAGTATAGCTCTGATGCGTATGTTGTTGCATACACATCATACTCTCCGCTTTCTACAGGCAGTCCGCTCACAAAAGCTCCTTGCTCTCCCACCGCTCTGTGTTCAAATCTTAAAAGTCCGTGTATTTCGGGCTTATATTCGACACCTCCGAATAGCGTGACCGCAGAAAGGTCTATTGTTGTTGTGCCATATGCAGTAACCTTGTGGTCTGCTATAGATAAGGCTGAGAAGGAGTCGCCGAAACCGCTGATTTTTGATACAAGCGGTCTTTTGCTCAAGGTTATTGTGTATTTTGCCGATAGATCAGCAGGGTGATTTTCACCATTACCTATTACTATGTTTGCGTCTGTGATATTGTATTGCTCAAAAAATGCATATCTGCCGTTTGAGGTGCCTGCTCCCTTATATGCGTGATAAAGTATCCACCGCTTTCCGTCAGATGTAGTTGTAAACGATGCATTACCGCAGCCGTTTAGCGTCTCGGAGCGCTCAAACACAGGCTCTTTGTTCTTTGTCCAGCTTTTTATATCTATCGGATCTCCTCCGTTATATTTGAGCTGACCGAGCGCATACCACACAGTCCAATCTCCGCTACCTGAGTAGATGATATATGTCTCTCCGTTATATCCGTACACAGCACAAGGACCTTCAACTACCTCCGGATACATATTGCCGCTTGAGTCGGGGGTGTATGTAGCACCGTTCTTTTCCCATATTTCGGTGGGCGAGCATATCACTCCCGCTTGTCCTGTCAGAGTCCATGGATCTTTCATACTGCAGATATTGATAGTATGATAACGGCGGTTGCTTTCCCATAACTCAGACACCCACATGGCATAGTATCTGCCGTCTATTGTGATATCTGTAAGGTCCTTGCACCATGTGCCGTTTATCGAGTCATCATCCGCATTTGTTACCAATATAGGGACGTTTGGTTGGTTTGTTTCGGGATTTCCGTATGGGCCCATGACCTGTCCCGAAAGAGACTTGAGCACATATATTCGACGGTTTTTCTCCTCTCCGTCGTCGCACGAAAGATATATGTACCAGCCTGCATATTCGTCACCGAATTCACTTTCGCCGAAATAGCGAATTTCGGCTGAGGACAGATTTTTCAAATTTGTTTTTTCGCTGTCGAGTGCAAAAACAGGTCTCATTTGCGCCGTATATATGTCGCATATGTTCGATGCTGCGGAAATGTATATACAGCTTTTGTCTGTCAGTATGTAATAGTAATACCCGTCGTGATAGTAAATATAAGAATCAGATGTCTTTTTTGCATCAACGTTTGAAAAAGTGCAGGTCTTTTCTGTGATTTTATATATGTCTATACTATCGGCTATGTTAAGAGTGCTTGACATATCACCGCTGTAGGACTCGCTTCCTTTTATTTGAGCAACATGGCTAAAATCGCCGCCGTTGACAGTAAGAGTATAAGTGCCGTATAGCTCGGTTTCCTCTCTGAATGCAGGCGAAATTATATTATAAAAGGTTCCGCTGTTTAACATGATCGTTATATGAGTTTCGTCGGTCTTTTTTGAGCCAATGTCGTTTGCCACGCCGAAAATACCCGCTCGGAAAACTCCGCCGTTTATCGTGAGTGTGGTTTCCCCCGATTGTGCACCGCAGCCTCCCGCATAAACGGGACCTATAAATTCTCCTCCGTCTATGACGGTTCTGATATTTATGCTGCGAGCATCGGCATCCGTCGCACAGGCACCTGCATAATATTCGTTCCATGTTCCGCTCATTATGCTTATAATGTACTCGACACCCGAAACGCCGTGGAGTGAGCCGCCTATTATCGAAGTGAAGCTCTCAATACCTTCTTCTTTTTGGCAGATAATATCCTTGCCAAAAGTAATATTGTGTGAGCCGCATATGATCCGGGTGTTGTCAACACGTGCCTCAAGGGACATCTTTTCAAAAATCGTATCCCCTCCGAGGAGCACGCTTTGCGTCTCGAGCACCAATTTTGCATCATTTGTTTCTCTATAATCTATGCCGTTGTATATACTCGTTACAGTAACCAAAGCATCGCTTTCGGGAAAAGCATACGCGTCTGTTATATAATAGGGAGAAGTTAAAACTACGGTGAATTCTTCTGTGCCATATGATGTGTAAGCATCTTGCAGATCTCCTGCGGGATCAGATGCGGAGACTCCGCTTCCGTTTGCTCCTTGTTTGACAAACACGGCATTGATATTTTCGTATACGTCAAATTTTTCTCTGAATTTCGATACGGAGCTTTGCCCGACCGAGCGCAGATTGTATCTCAAAACAGATGATGCGGGGCGCTGTGCTCCGAACACGACATTCTTTATGTTACCGCCGAGATAGCTCAAAGTTAAGTCTCCTACAATACCGCTAAGGTCTATATTGTCGACGTTTTTGCCGTTTATCTCCAGCTTTACATCTCCTTTGTGAGTCACATCCGAACGGGATAAACTTATATCAGAGATGTTTGCGTCGGAGCTGATGTATATACTTCCGTCTTTGGCACCGACAGCCCCATCAGAGAACATATATATTTTTTCATACGTGCCCGACAAAAGTCGGAGAGAAACATCCTGCGACGAGTCACTTCCTCCGTATACGGTAGCACCGCTAAACGAGGAGTTTTCTATTGTGAGGCTGTTGTTGTTTGCGTTGATATTAAAACTGCCGCTCGACTGAATGTCAATATTTCTTATCGTTAAAGGGCCGCCCAAAGTATATGAGGCATTTTCCGAAAAGGACAGGGAAGAGTCGGTGTCATATTTTTCTATCGTTACGGCGGCGCTGTGTGAAGTCTCACAAAAAGCGCCGTCTATATTAAAGCTGCCGATGACATATATCGTCGCTTCACTGCCATCCGCAAAAAGCGGAATTACATCATTGACAGAGCCTGCGGGCGTTTCGGCGCTTTTTCCGTCGCCTGTTGCACCTTGCTTTATATATGATTTGATATATCCTTCACAGGTGCAGTCAAGCTCAAGGTTGAAAGCACTCTCCGTGAGCATATCTATGAAGCTTTGCGTATAAACTATTGAATTGTACAAGACGTAAAGCTTTGAGTCAGCCGCATCATTTTTTATAGTGATGTTTGCATATTTTACCGAAGCATCAAAAATACTGCCTGCATCAAGGGTAAGATTTATATCTCCGACAACATTGTTTATATTGAGATTTTCAATCTCACCGCCATATATTCCGATA
This sequence comes from Eubacteriales bacterium, assembly GCA_045120955.1. Lineage (GTDB taxonomy): Bacteria > Bacillota > Clostridia > Oscillospirales > CAG-272 > JAZMZS01. Next base: position 28,828 of record JBGVFH010000062.1, read on the forward strand.
TCAGCTGTGCCGTTGAGCCTTCTTGTTGCGTTTCCGCCTGTACAAAGAGTACCTATATTGCCGCCCATTACATTTATCTTTGTACTTCCGGAAAAATGATTGTCAGCACTTGCGCAAAGTATTTTGCTGATACTTCCGCCGTATATGTCTATGTATGACGTCCCTGTAAATGTAGTTGTAGCGGTGCCCTTTTGTGCAACAAATCCGACAACAGTTGAGAAAAGGTCGCCGCTTTTGATAGTGATGTGAGAGTCAAGGTCTGTCCGAGAGTTCTGATCTACTCTCATGTATCCGCCGTAGAGCTTTACGGAGCTTTGGTTTTTAGCGGACTGCATATTAACACCCATGTCAAAGGTAACAGGGTTGAAATTCCCGACAAAGTGAACAGTTCCTTCGCTGTAAATGTTAATGTCAGAAAACACAGTAGGTCCGCTCAGATGATATTCTGTGTTAGATTTGAGATACAGCTTTGCATCATCGACGGATGAAAGCGTTATCTCACCGTCGTGCTCAGGCTCGATAAAAACGCTGTTAGCGTCAAAAGTATAGTCTGAGCATAAAATGACAGTTCCTCCGACATCGGACAACATCTCGATTGCCTTCTCCATTGTGGCAAAAGCACGGTCAGGGCTCGTACCGTCATTTGAGTCAGAGCCGTTTTCCGCATCAAGATACACAATGCTCGGACTCGCAAATACCCCGATGATAAACACAGCGCATATAAATGCCGCTGCTGTCAGTATGGATGTCAGCAAAAATATCAGTTTTTTCATATAGTTTCTCCTTCAACTGTCGCCTTGTACCGATCACTTAAGCAAAAAAGCCTTTCGCATTACACAAAAGGCTTTTTCACTATCAATTTCAGCTTACTGACGTTTCATATCCTGCTTTAACTCAAAGGAATTGCAGTCTGTGCACTGATACATTGTGGGGTTTGTTTCGTGAGTTCCCACCTTGATCGTGTTAAGCGAGCAATAGTTGACGTCTGAGCAATGATGAGCGCACTCTTTTACAGAACATTCAATGCTTTTGTTTGCGTTGTTTTCCATTTTATTCTCCGAAAAATAATATTTGCACAAGGATCTTTTGTCTTTTCGTTTGTGCAGTAGTTATTTTTGCTCGGAGTCTGTTTTTTTATTCTTCTTTTTGAAATTCTCAGAGATCGCTTTTGTAACAAGCTCGGCTATAAAGTCCCTGTCTTTTTCATTTTTTGTGAGTGAAAAGTCATAGCAAAGTACGTGACACGAGCTTGTTTTCAGTCTTTCGCAGACAAATCTTTCAATATCTATCAGCCTTAACTCAGGAAAAATATCTGAGCTGACAGTCCCTTTTTTCGGGTCGCGGGTACCGGGTATAGCTATAAACGGATGTTTACCGGGAAGCTGCTTGTATTTTATCGAAAGAAACTTATGCGCGATCTTCAAAAAATAGTGTAGATTTTCGTCAGGGAGCATAAACGAACAATAGCTGCAGCTAACCATACGCTCAATACCAAGTGCGCTGTTGCATACTATTGCGAATGATTTTGTCGGTCTGAAAACCAATATCGTAAATTTGCGTTTGTCACTCGGATAGTAGTATGTAACTCCCATATCCGAATATTTGCGTGCTTTTATAAGCTCCGCCTTGTGCAGAATTCTGAGTGCTTTAAGTGCGGAATTTTTTTCCGTGCGAAGCGCCCTTGCCACTTTTTTACACTCTGTTCTGCCGTTTTTGGCGACAAAGGCGAAAACCTTGAGCAAGGTCTTTCTGTATATTTTTCTTCCGGTTTGTTTTTTGTTGTTTATCATATTTTTCTCTCAGGGTAAAGTATTTTGGTAAAATTATCTCACACCTTTATTTGCATACCGAAGTAGCATAATGTCAATACTCATTTTTGAAAAAAGAGTTTTCATTTGGCGGTGATTGAATGTACTATAATAAAGTGGAGATATGCGGTGTAAATACAGCAAAACTGAAAAATCTCAGCAGCGAAAGAAAGAGGGAACTGCTGATAGCAGCAAAAGCGGGTGATGAAGCGGCGCGAAAGGAGCTCATTGACGGAAATCTGCGTCTTGTTTTGAGCATAATCCAGCGTTTTTCAAACAGACGTGAGAATATGGATGACCTTTTTCAAGTCGGATGTATAGGTTTGATCAAAGCAATAGACAATTTTAATACCGAGCTTGATGTGAAGTTTTCGACATATGCGGTCCCAATGATAATAGGTGAGGTCAGGCGGTATTTGCGCGACAACAATATTATAAGAGTCAGCAGGTCATTGCGGGACCTTGCATATAAGAGCCTGCAGGCAAAGGAAAAGCTCTCAAAAGAACTGGGGCGTGATCCTTCGATGGAGGAGATCGCAAAGGAGCTTGGAGAGGAGGAGGAAAACATCACGAAAGCACTCGATGCAATAGTAGAGCCTGTATCTATATACGAGCCTGTCTATAACGACGGAGGAGACTCCATATATGTTATAGACCAGCTATCTGACAGAGAAAGCTCGGATGAGGCATGGCTGGAGGATATCTCTCTCAAGGAAGCTCTGAAGAAGCTTTCTGAGCGTGAGAAAAAAATAATAAATATGCGTTTTTTCAGAGGGAAAACGCAGATGGAAATAGCAGGGGAGATTGGCATAAGCCAAGCGCAGGTTTCAAGACTTGAGAAGGGGGCGCTTGAAAAAATAAAGAAAAATATGTAAAATGCCGGACCTACTTTTAGTAAATCCGGCACTAAACATTATTTCTTTGTGATATATCCTTCTCTGTAGAGAAGCTCTGCGATAAGAACAGCACCTCCGGCAGCGCCGCGCAGAGTATTGTGGGAAAGACCTACGAATTTGTAATCGTATATCTTATCCTCGCGAAGTCTGCCGACACTTACTCCCATGCCTTTGTACAGGTCTCTGTCGAGAGCTGCTTGAGGACGATTATCCTCTTCAAAGTATGTGACGAACTGTTCGGGAGCAGAGGGAAGCTGTAACTGCTGCGGCTTTCCGCTGAAGTTTTTCCAATCCTCGAGTATCTGCTCCTTTGTGGGCTTGTTTTTGAACTTTACAAACACAGCAGCAGTATGTCCGTCTGTAACGGGAACTCTGATGCACTGTGTTGTTATGTTAGGCTCGGTTGCATTGACGACCTTGCCGTCTACGACCTTACCCCATATCTTCATCGGCTCGTTTTCACTCTTTTCTTCCTCGCCGCCAATGTAGGGAATTACGTTGTCTATCATTTCGGGCCACTCGTTGAAGGTCTTGCCTGCACCCGAGATCGCCTGATATGTTGTAGCAACTACTTCATAAGGTTCATACTTGAGAAGAGGGGTGAGTGCGGGAACGTAGCTCTGGATAGAGCAGTTGGGCTTTACAGCGATAAATCCGCTCTTTGTTCCGAGTCTCTTTCTCTGAGTTTCTATAACTGAGAGGTGAGCATCGTTTATCTCCGGTATTACCATAGGCACATCTTCGACTCCGCGGTTTGCGCTGTTATTTGAAACAACGGGAGTTTCTGCCTTTGCGTAAGCCTCCTCAAGTGCTTTTATCTCGTCTTTTTTCATATCAACTGCGCAGAAAACAAAATCGCACATTGATGATACTGTATCGATATCTGCTGCATTGTATACGGTCATGCTCTTTACGGACTCGGGCATGGGGGTCTTCATCTTCCAGCGGTTTCCGAGAGCTTCTTCGTATGCTTTTCCGGCAGAGCGTGGGGAAGCTGCGAGTACCGAGATCTCAAAGTAAGGGTGGTTTTCGAGCAGAGTTATAAAACGTTGGCCTACCATTCCTGTAGCGCCGATAATTCCTGCTTTTATTTTCTGCATAATTACAAGATCCTCCTGATAAAAATATCTCTAATATTATATCATTTTCTACAAATATTGTCAATATATTTAAAAGGTGAAAGGTGTCAAAAAATGAAGCATGAAATTGCATTAAAATTGAAAATATATACAATAATGTTTCTCTTCGGTGGTGCGTGCTACTGTATTGCGGAGCTGTTGTGGAGAGGTCGGACTCATTGGACGATGGCTCTTTGCGGAGGGCTGTGCTTTGCTTTGATATATCTTACAAATGAAAAACTGCGCGGCGCAAATATATTAAAGCAAGCGGCGATATGCGCACTTTTTATAACGATGGCAGAGCTGATATTTGGCTTCGTTGTAAATATCATATTTGAGATGGACGTATGGGATTATTCCGCCGTTTTTGCGAATTTCCTCGGACAAATATGTTTGCCTTTCTCCATTCTTTGGTTTTTTGTATCATTTCCTTGCTTGTATCTTTGCAGGGTGTTTAAAAAATGTCTCGAATAAAGAAGGGGTAGCTATTGCTTTGTAATAAAAAATGTTGTATAATATCAAAGATAAACATTGGTATAAATATATATATGAGGTTTTAGATGAATACAACACTACAGGAGCAATATGTCAGCGCAAAGAGGGCGCTTTTTGATAAAGCGTATGGCTTTCTCAATAGCATGCAGAGAAAGTCGGTTTTTACCATAAACGGACCGCTTCTTATTCTTGCAGGTGCCGGAAGTGGAAAAACCACAGTTCTTGTTCAGCGTATAGCGTACATAATCAAATACGGTAACGCCTATTTTGATACAAATGTAAGAGGAGATATCACCGAGGCGAAGGTGCGTCAGCTGGAAGACGCACGGTATCTTACCCCCGAAGAGATAAAGCCGATACTAAACGAGTTTATTTGTGAGCCGTGTCCGCCATGGGCGGTGCTTGCCATCACCTTTACAAACAAGGCGGCAAAAGAGATAAAGGAACGACTTGAGGTTGCGGTCGGCGCCGATGGAGGTGCTTCGGATATATGGGCGGGAACATTTCACTCTATATGTATGCGTATTCTGCGCCGTTTCGGTGAAAATGTCGGGTATGGCTCAGGCTTTTCCGTTTATGATACGGACGATGCGAAAAAACTCATATGCGAATGTATGAAAAGTCTCAATATAGATGAAAAATTCTTGCCTCCGAAAGAGGTTCTTTCCGCTATCAGCAGAGCGAAAGACGAGCTGCTCACTCCCGATGACTACGCAGACGAGGTCGGCGCCGATATAAAAAAGCAGCATATTGCAAAAATATACAGCTTGTATCAAGAAAAGCTTATATCGGCAAATGCACTTGATTTTGACGATATCATAGTTCAGACGGTCAGACTTTTGCGTGAAAATGCAGATATCAGAAAATACTATCAGAGCAAGTTCAGATATATATGTGTTGACGAATATCAGGATACAAACTATGCTCAGTTTAAGCTGTGCGAGCTTTTTGCTTCGGGCAGCAGAAATATAATGGTCGTAGGTGACGATGACCAGAGCATATATAAATTCAGAGGTGCGACCATAGCGAACATTCTGAATTTTGACCGAATATTTTCTGATGCCGAGACTATAAAGCTCGAGCAAAACTACAGGAGCACATCCAACATACTCAATGCCGCAAACTCTGTTATCAAAAACAACAGTAACAGAAAAGGCAAGGAGCTGTGGACGGAAAAGGGAGACGGGGAAAAGATCCTTGTAAAGACGGTCCCGACTCAGCTTGATGAGGCAAGGTACATAACAGAGGCACTTGTATCAAAGGTGCTCAAGGACGGACGCAAGTATAGCGATTTTGCTGTTCTTTACAGAATGAACGCACAGTCAAACGCTATTGAGTCAGCTTTCGCAAAGAGCGGTATACCTTACCGTGTTATTGGCGGTATGCGTTTCTATGACCGTAAGGAAATAAAGGATATCATTGCATATCTTCATGTTATCAACAACTCGACAGACAATCTCAGACTTCAACGCATAATAAACGAGCCGAAAAGAAAGATCGGCAACGCAACGATAGCGGCACTTGCTACCCTTGCCGATGAGCAGGGTGTCTCCATTTACAGTATAATGGAACATATAAATGAGCCGCAAAACCTGCTTGTAAGCCGTTCCGCAGACAAGCTCGGAGCTTTTGTCAGAATTATAGAGTCACTCAAAGAGAAAAAGGACTCTCTTACGGTGCATGAGTTTATCCATGCTGTCATAAACGAAACGGGATACCGTGCTATGCTAATTGACGAGGGAGAACAGGCAAAGGATAGGCTTGAGAACCTCGATGAGCTTATTTCCTCTGCAATAGAATATGAAAAAAGCGTTGATGAGCCCACTTTGAGCGGTTTTCTTGAGGATGTTGCGCTTGTGAGCGATGTTGACAACTACGATACCGAAACGGATGCTGCCGTGCTGATGACTATACACTCGTCAAAGGGGCTTGAATTTCCCGTAGTATTTTTGCCAGGAATGGAGGACGGCATATTCCCGTCGATAAATTCAGCGATGGATCCCGTCGAGCTTGCCGAGGAAAGACGTCTTGCTTATGTTGCCATTACGAGAGCAAAAGAGGAGCTCATCATGGTAAAAGCAAACGAACGTGTACTGTATGGCAGGACCTCGCACAATCCTCCGAGCAGATTTGTCGGTGAAATAGACGAGGTGTATCTTAAAAAAGAAGATCTTACAAGAGTGAATACGGTACAGCGTCAGGTTCCGGCATCAAGCTACGGCTCGGCAGGCAGATTTGGCGGAGAATTCGCGAAAAAGCCGACATTTGCCGCCTCATCACAGCCCGCTTCGTTTATCAAATTCAATGTCGGTGACAGCGTCGCACATTTTCAGTACGGTCACGGTGTTGTGCTCAGCGTAACACCGATGGGAAGCGACCTGCTGTATGAAATCGATTTTGATAAGAGCGGAACTAAAAAAATGATGGCTACGTTTGCAAAGCTGAAAAGAGGCGAATAACTATGATACTTCAAAAAGGAAGACCCGAGACAAACGAAAACAGACTTGACAAAGAGATACGTGTATACGATTTTCTTGACTCTCTCGGCATAGAATACGAGCGCATAGATCACGAAGAGGCAAATACTATGCAAGCTTGTGAGCAGATAGACAGAGCTCTGTGTGCCACTATATGCAAAAATTTGTTTCTGTGCAACAGGCAACAGACCGATTTTTATCTTTTGATGATAACATCTGACAAGCATTTTAAAACAAAGGATATATCGGCGCAGATAGGCTCGTCAAGACTCTCTTTTGCAAGCGAGGAATATATGTTAAAGTTCCTTGACATCACCCCCGGCTCTGTGTCCGTGCTCGGACTTATAAATGACAGGGAAATGAACGTAAGACTGCTCATTGATAAGGATGTTGTGTGTGGCGAGTACATCGGCTGTCACCCGTGTATCAATACCTCAAGTCTGAGAATAAAATCATCCGATTTTGTCACAAAGATCATTCCCGCAATGAAGCACGAGCCTACATATGTTACGTTGTAAGGCCCTATGATTTTGTTTCGTAGAAATTATGTAAAACTTCAGGATAAAAAATAATGCTCAAAATTATGTTCGTATGCCATGGCAATATCTGCCGTTCTCCTATGGCTGAGTTTATTTTCAAAGATATGGTGTGCAAACGCGACTTGCCAGACCGTTTTTGCGCCGCATCAAGTGCGACAAGCACTGAGGAGATATGGAGGGGAATTGGAAACCCGATATATCCTCCAGCAAGGGCCGAGCTTGAAAAGCATGGTATATCATGCGGTGAAAAGCGTGCCGTACAGCTATGCTCAAGTGACTATGATAAATACGACCTTTTCATAGGCATGGACAGCGCCAATATCCGCAATATGCACCGAATTTTAGACGGGGACCCTGAGCAAAAGATAAGAAAGCTCATGGACTATACATCCCGCAAAGGAGATGTAGCCGACCCATGGTATACTGGAAAATTCTGTACAACATACAGGGACATCTGCGACGGCTGTGAAAAGCTGCTGGAAGCTCTGCTCGATAACTCGTACTGATCGACAGAAAAAAAGAGATAATGGGAAAAAGCTTTTTCCCGTTATCTCTTTTTTGTCGCATAGGAAATTGCGTAATTACGCCCCGCCGTTTGGTTGAGTTAAAGAAAATGCAAATATTACAATAGGCGTGAGGATGGGTCACACTGCCCGCTCTTTTTTCGGCTGCGTTTTTTGAGGTATTTTTGCGGTGTTATTTTATTTTTACGTTTACACGGTTTGAGCATTTTGGGCATACGGCGGTATGCTCCCCTGAGATCTTTCTCAATCTGAGCACTGATCTGCACGAAGGGCATTTTTTGTATATATGGGTGTGTCTGTCCTGCCATTTGCATTTTATCAGCTTAAAGTCCGGCAATATCTTTTTTGTTATTACCAAAAAAGTCTCGTTTTCTTTGCGTCTTTTATAGATGTTTCTTGAGAACATTCTGAAAAACAGCACTATCATGACAGCGAGCTGAATTATGTCAATAAAAAGCGATATTATCTGTGAAGGAATAAAAATATTGACTATCCATATGACAAAATATACTGACAGCAAAAAGTAGTTGAGCTTGTCAGAGCCGTATCTTCCGCTCATAAAGCTGATGAGCTTGTAACGTAAACCGTTCATTATTTATCCTTTCAATTTTGAGTTATGACTCAATTAATTTTTTAAAAACCGAAAGCTGAAATTCGTATTCATCGCTGTTGCGATTTGATGCAAGACTCTGCATAAGTACGTTTTCTCTAAAGCACAGCACCGTGTCCTCGGGCATCTCTGCAAAAATCGAATATTTGTCCGCAAGACTTGTCGAGGCAAGCGGTATGCAGTAGCCGTCGCGGGAGCTTTGTGCGGCGATATCGGATATCTCTGCGATAGGCGTTATCAGCTCTTCTTTTTCTATCAGAGAATAAAGCTCGCTGTCAAGTATCAGCATATTGAAGCTCGCAGTATAAAGAAAATCAAAGAAATCGCTTGTCTGCTGCATATTTATGCCTGCGTTGTAATATGCATCGTCCTGTTCGTACTTTTCTTTGAGCTCCTCTGATACATATACGAAGCTGTTGATACACACGCTTTGTCTGTCGGATTGCATATGGTCGTTGACAGCGTCCGTTAGCTGTTTTGACTCTTCTGCGCCTATGTACAGCGGACCCGCATACAGGGTATACATATCATATTTGTTTTTGCTTGTACATTGAGTAAGGCAAACCGCCAACGCAAGAGCAAAAAATACTACTATTATCGTCACCCATTTATAGTGATACCAGTAGTTTTCAAACCACAGTTTGACTTTTTTCATTTTAACCTCTGAGCGTTAAAAATTATTTGTCCGTATATAAATTTTACCTTTTATTTATGAATAAAGTATTTGATTATTGTATCTTTTATTTATATTTTAAACAATGTGTCTTTTCCATTTTCCCTTTCGGTAGTAGAAAAGGGACAGCGCCATGCCGACGCCCCAGCCAAAGGGCCAAGACATCCATATTCCTACAGAGCCGAAAAAATGCGATAAAAGATAAGCGAGCGCAACTCTTATCACAAGGTCGGAAAAAGTGCCTATCAAAAAATACTTCATTGCGCCCGAGCCGCGCAAAACGCCGTCAGGTACGAGCTTGAGAGCTGCACATAAGTAAAACGGAGAGAGTATACGCAAATATTCACAACCCGTTTTTATTGCATCTTCGGTAGGATTTTCTATAAAGAAAGTTATGAGATATTCGGGTATTATGAGAAACGGAAGCATAAATACAAGCGCTACGGCAAAACCGATCTTCAGTCCGACTCTAAAGCCCTCTTTTACTCTCTCAAACTTGTACGCACCTATGTTTTGAGCTGTATATGCGGAAATGCCGTTTCCGAGGGTGGTCATTGTGTTTATTGTAAAATTGTTGAGCTTGACACCTGCTCCGTAGCCGGCTATAACAGGCGTTCCGTAGCCGTTTATCAGTCCTTGCAGCAGTATATTTCCTATAGATATCACGCTTTGCTGCAGGATGCTGGGCAGAGCAACATTAGCTATTTTTTTGAGCAGCTCTGCGGAGAAGATCCTGCTCGCTTTTTCTTTTATTGCTCTCAGTCTGAAAAACAATACAGCAACCGACAGTATGCAAGCCATAGCCTGTGAGGTAAATGTAGCCCATGCAATGCCTTTGACACCTTGACCGACAAAGAGAATATCAAGCACTATGTTCAAAACCGATGAGAGCACTAGGAATATAAGAGGGGTGAGCGAATCTCCCATAGAAGAGAACGTGCCTGTCGATATGTTGTAAATAAACATAAATGCAAAACCGAGTATATATATGACAAGGTAATCACAGCATTCGTCAAATATTGCCTTCGGTGTGTTTATCATGTTAAGAAGCATCGGCAGGCAAAGGATACCGATACACGTCAAAGCTACCGATAAAACTGAAGCGCAAATAAATGTTGTTGATACGGCGCTTTTCATATCAGAGTAGTTTTTGGCTCCGAAAAGCTGAGAAATTATGACAGAACATCCGATATTGGAGCCGACGGATATTGCCATGAATATTAGTGTGATCTCGTAAGAGTTGCTGATAGCGGCAAAGGAATTTTCACCGAGAAATTTTCCTGCAATCACACTGTCAGCGATGTTGTATATCTGCTGGCACATAACGCTTACGAGCAGGGGAAGTGTAAATAAAAGCAGTTTTTTTGTAATATTACCTGTGGTTAAGTCATTTATCTTTTTCATAATTATGTATGCCTGTGCACAAATTTTGACCGCCGATCGGCGGTCAAGTGTGAAATGTAAGATCAGAGTGGATTTCCGTTTTTGTCAAGGAGGGGGAGCTTTTCAAGATATATTATATCATCTCTGTCCGCAGCATCGCCTTCTGCCAAAATTGCCGCTTTTCCTATGATGTGCGCGCCTGCCTGCGTAGCAAGCTTAACAAGTGCGTCGAGCGATTTTCCCGTTGATATTACGTCGTCTACGATGAGCAGACGCTTACCTTTGATGAGTTCAGCCTCTGCGGTATCAAGATAAAGCTTCTGTTCACCCTCTGTGGTGATGGACTGAACCGTTACTTCAAATACTCCTGACATATAGAGCTTCGGTTTTTTTCTTGCACATATGTATTTTTTGTCGCCGTTTGCCAGAGCCATGTCGTGTGCGAGCGGAATGCCTTTTGCCTCGGCGGTAAGTATATAGTCATATTCGGGTACCTTTGCGAGGAGTGCCTTTGCACACGCTCTTGAAAGCTCCGGATCGCCTATGATGACAAACCCCGCTATTTGCAGATCCTCATTTAGAGGGCATATAGGAAGCTCACGTTCAAGCCCCGCAACATTCAGATGGTAATATTTCATAATTCACCTCATTAGAGTACAAAATTCATACATAATAATTATACTCTTATTCATTCTGCTGTCAATAATTTAAGATGTTTTTTGACAAAAAATTCTTTTCTAATGGAACTGTAAAGCTTTAAAAAAGCGAGCAGTGCCCGCCGCCATCCTCTCGCCTACCGTTATTTTTTTCATTGCAAAAGATGTGAAAAACGGCGAGTGAGGATCTGTTCATTTTCCTATGCGATAAAAAACGAAATTCTCCTGCAGAGCTTTGCTCCGAGGAGAATTTGTGTATATTTATTAACCCCAACTATATCAGAGCAACGGTATGCCGTTTTCTTCACATATGCGCTGTGTTTCTGCGTCCCAAATGCTCGACTGTACCTCGCCGATGTGCGCACAACCCATAAGAAGCATACAAAGGCGTGACTGACCGATACCTCCGCCGATAGTGAGGGGAAGCTCGTCATTGAGAAGCATTTTGTGGAAGGGAAGCTCTCTTCTGCTGTTACAGCCCGCTATGTCAAGCTGCTCTGAGAGAGACTGTGCGTCAACTCTGATGCCCATAGAAGAAATCTCAAATGCACGCTCAAGTACGTCGTTGTAGAAAATGATGTCTCCGTTGAGCGACCAATCGTCATAGTCAGGCGCACGGTTGCCGTGTTTGTTGCCTGATTTGAGTGCTGCACCGATCTGCATAATAAATGCGGTACGATGCTCTTTTACATATGCATCTTCTCTTTGCTCCGGAGTAAGGTCGGGGTACATATCTTCAAGCTGCTGTGTGGTGACAAAGGATATGTTACGGCACAGCTGTGTCGACAGCTGTGGGAATTGAACCTTGAGCTTATCATTTACATCGCAAATCGCATTGACGATAGATTGCACGGTTGACTTGAGATAATCGACCGTTCTGTCTTTGCGCTCTATGACCTTTTCCCAGTCCCATTGGTCAACATATATAGAATGGATGTTATCGAGCTCTTCGTCTCGGCGGATAGCATTCATGTCTGTGTATAGACCCGTATGAACATGGAAGTTGTAACGCTTAAGCGCAAGCCTTTTCCATTTTGCGAGCGAGTGTACAACCTGCGCTTCCGCACCTACAGCCGGAATATCAAAGGATACGGGTCTTTCTGTGCCGTTCAGATCGTCATTGAGTCCGGATGATCCCAAAACGAAAAGCGGGGCTGATACACGCTTTAAACTTAGCAATGCCGTGAGATTGGATTGGAATGTATTTCTTATAAATGAAATTGCGCGCTGTGTGTCGTAGCTGTCGAGCTTCGGCTTGTAATCTTTCGGAATATATGTAGTGTTCATAGTAGGCTCCGTTATGTGTTTAATGCAATTTGTGGAATAATAAATGCTGTTTTTTACTGCACGTTTTCCCAGTTATGGAATACGTCTTGCACATCTTCATCCTCTTCAAGATACTCAAGGAGAAGTCCCATGTGCTTTATGCTTTCTTCGTCTTCAAGAGTGATGTAGTTTGACGGAATTTTATCAAGCTCCGCACTCTCGATCTTGTATCCCTTGCCTTCGAGCTCTTCTCTTGCAGCCGAAAGGTCAGATACCTCTGTCGTTATCTCGAAGCAATCCTCGTCAGCGGAAAAGTCTGCAGCTCCCGCTTCAAGTGCTGCCTCCATCAACTCATCCTCGTCAGCGCCGCTTTCACGGGATATGATGATGACACCCTTGTCTTCAAAAAGATATGAAACACATCCGTTTTGACCGAGATTTCCTCCGAACTTGTCAAAATAGTGTCTTACATTACCGCCTGTACGGTTTCTGTTGTCGGTAGCAGCTCTGACGATTACCGCAACACCGCAAGGACCATAACCTTCATAATTTACTTCCTCGTAATTTACATCATTGTTTCCTGAGAATTTTTTGATTACTCTTTCAATGTTGTCGTTAGGAACGTTATTTGCTTTTGCTTTTTGAATAAGGTCACGCAGCTTGCTGTTTGAGGCAGGGTCGGGACCGCCCTCCTTTATCGCAATAGCCATTTCTTTTCCGATCTTCGTGAAAACCTTGGCTCTTTGAGCATCGGTTTTCTCTTTTTTATGCATTATGTTTTTCCATTTGCTGTGTCCTGACATTTTATACCTCTACTGTGTGTTAATCATTAAATTTTTTCGGGAGTTTTTAGACATATCAGTCTGAGCGCAGTTCCTAATACCTGCTTTGCAGCACAGGTAAGAGCAAGCCTTGTGTCTTTTTCTGCGCCCGCATTCAGTATCTGGCAGTTGTGATAAAATCTGTTGAAGGAAGCGCAAAGATCAAGGATATATCTTGTAATAACGCTCGGCTCGTAGTCTGCGAGAGCTTCTTCTATTTTCTCGGGGAATTTTATGAGAACTTTTGCCAGCTCTTTTTCTTCCTCGCCGAGCTCGCAGATGCTTTCGGTATTATAATTATACTCGCCTGCTTTTTCAAGTATGCTGCAGCAACGTGCATATGTATACTGAGCGTACGGTCCTGTGTTACCGTCGAAGGACAGGGCATCCTCGAGCATGAAGTTTATGTCTCTCATTCTGTTGTTGGAGAGATAGTGGAAAACTATCGCACCTACGCCGACAGCTTCTGCGATCTCGTTTTTATTTTCAAGGTCGGGATTTTTTTCGTCCATGATCACGCCGACCTTCTCAACAGCCATAGCAAACAGGTCTTTGAGCAGAATGACGTTTCCGGTTCTTGTAGCGAGCTTTTCGCCGTTTATGCTGACGGTTCCGTAAGGTATATGTACAAGCTCATCATACCAATCGTATCCCATCATTTCAAGCACCTTGAACCACTGTGCGAAGTGAAGCGACTGTCCTGCACTCGTAACATAAATGCACTTTGAGAAATCGTATGTGCGCTTGCGGTATACTGCCGCTGCAATATCTCTTGTGGGATAAAGCGTTGAGCCGTCCCGCTTTAATATAAGGCAGGGAGGCATACCGAACTGTTCAAGGTCTACGACCGATGCGCCGTCGTCGATCTTGAGAAGGTTCATTTCCTTCATTTTTTCGATCTGTTCGGGCATTTTGTCCGTGTAAAACGACTCTCCGTTGTACGAGTCAAATTCAATGCCGAGCTGTCCGTATGTCTTTTTGTACTCACGGATGCTTATCTCGATAAACCAACGCCAAAGAGCGAGATTTTCTTCGTCGTGATGCTCAAGCTTTGTAAATTCAGCTCTTGCCTCGTTTTCAAGCTCGGGGTTTTCTTCTGCTTCCTTGTGAAAACGAACATATAAAGCGACAAGCTCGTCTATCTCGTTTTTCTCAACAGCCTCTTTTGAGCCCCATTTTCTGTATGCAACGATGAGCTTTCCGAACTGTGTGCCCCAGTCTCCAAGGTGGTTTATACCGATACATTTATATCCCGCAAATTCGTGCATCAGCTTGAGTGAGTGACCGATCACGGTCGTACCGAGATGCCCGATGTGAAACGGCTTTGCCACATTGGGGGAGGAATAGTCGAGAACGACTGTCTTGCCCTCACCGACCTTCGGAGAACCGTAGCTTTCCTTTTGAACTGCCATTTCATTGAAGAGGTGTGCCGCAAGAGCTTTTGGGCAAAGGTATATATTAAGATAGCCGTTTACCGCTTCTGCTTTAGTAACAAGCAGCATATTTATGCTTTCGGCAGCAGCTGAGGCTATCATTTGCGGAGACTTGCGAAGTGTCTTTGAGAGCTTAAAGCAGGGAATAGCGATATCTCCCATAGCGGTATCGGGTGGATATTCCATAAGAGAAACGATCTCATCAGCCAAAACCTCCGCTTCAAACTTGTCAAGAAGTATCTTTGAAAGTTCGAGCGCAATTTCTTTTTTCAGTGTCTTCATATAAGCTTCCTTTCGGGATTTATGGTACATTCGGTAACATTATTGTTTATAACACCGCAATAAATTAACAATTTATTATATCACGCGTTTTTTTGTATTTCAATAGAAAAAAAGATTTTTCTCGACCAAATGTGTTTTTTGATGCTCCAAAATGTAAAGCTTGAAGTAAAAAAGCGGGCAGCGCCCGCCCAATCCTCTCGCCTACCGTTGTTTTTCTGTTACAGAAGAAATGCAAAACGGCGAGTGAGAAACCGTGTAATTTCCTACGCGACAAAAATATGTATTATTTGTCCCCCGATCTTGTTCGAGGGACAAATAATAATGAAAAACGGTTATGCTATTAAAGCGGGGATCTCTTCTGTCATGTTTCCGATATAAATTCCGTAGCCTTTTTGCGGCTCGTTCACAAGCACATGAGTAACAGCACCGCAAAGCCGTCCGTTTTGAATTATCGGGCTGCCCGACATACCTTGGACTATTCCGCCCGTTTTTTCAATGAGAGCTTTATCTGTGACCTTTATCAGAAAATTCTTTGTTTTTGAGTGTGCTGTGCAGTCAATACTTTCTATCTCTACCGTATAGCTTTTTACTCCTTCGCCGTCAAGAGTACAGAGAATGCTTGCTTCTCCGCACTTTATCTCGGAGACATCGGCTGCGGGAATTGCTTGCGGACTTTGGCTCGGAACAGACGACAGGATGCCAAAAACACCCTTTTCACTGTTCTTTAAAATCGTGCCCATGCGTTCGGGAGTAAAGCTGCCTCTTATCTCGCCCGGCTTTCCGCCTGTTCCTTTGATAATGTTGTTTATTTTAACGTTATTGACGCTTCCTCTTAATATCGGTATGACGTCTCCCGTAAAAGAATCGCATATTCCGTGACCGAGTCCTCCGAAGGCACCGCTGTTCTCGCAGATAAACGTGACAGTACCTATTCCCGCCATGCTGTCCCTGACGCTGATACCGAGTCTGTATTCGCCGTCGGTGCACTTGTGAGCTTTAACATTGATCTTTTCTTCTTTGCCTGCACGCAGCACCGTTACGGTCAGTTCGTTTCCGCACGAGTCATTTATACATTTTGTGAGCGTGTCGGGATCTCTGATGACTGTATTATTTATTTTTTTAATAACGTCTCCGAGCTTCAGTCCTGCGCTGACAGAGGGATTTTGCTCAGTACCCAGCTCCTTTGGATCTGTGAACATACTGATGCTGACACCGTCGCTGTATATTTTGGCTCCAAAGGGCATACCTCCCGGAATATACAACTTTTCACTTTGTGCGTACGCACTCTCTGATGGGATGAGAGAGAGCGCAAGCATAAAAAGAAGAATAAAAAAATGCTTTGGTTTTAGCGTACTTGATTGGTGCATATAATTTTTGCTCCTTAAAAATTTCAGAGGAGAAATGCGGTTTTGCCGCAATATTAATTTGTGTCGGCACGTCGGGTTTATGTGTAACAAAATTATATGATTAAGGTAAAAATTATGCCCAAGAAAACAAAAATGGTTTTAACCGAAAAAATATTATCGGCATAAAATGTTTTTCACTATTGCAAAAAAAAGTGATCTGTGTTATATTATAATATGTTATGTGAATAAAATAAAATTGCTTTTATTGAAACGGAGGACTCTTTTTTGATTATCGCACTTGAAGAAGCAAAATACGAACTTATCGAATACAGAGAAAAGATAAAAGAGCTTGGGTCTGCTTTGCGCATTGATGAATTGCGTGAGAAGGCTGCAGAGCTTGAAAAACAGACGTATGCAGAGGATTTTTGGAACGATCAGGAAAATTCGAGCAGGGTCTTACAGAATGTAAAACAGCTTAAGGATAAGATAGGTGCGTTTGAAAAATTACAGACGAAGCTTGAGGACGCCATAGCTCTTGCAGAGATCGCTATAGAGGAAAACGATGAGAGCTGTATCGAAGAGGTGACAGACGAGCTTGTCTCGATAAAGGCTGAGGAGGAAAAGCAGAGAATAGAGCTTTTGCTTTCGGGTGAATACGACAAAAACAATGCTATCATTTCTTTCCATCCGGGTGCGGGCGGTACTGAGGCTCAGGACTGGGCGCTGATGCTTTACCGTATGTATACACGCTGGGGGGAAAAGCACGGATACAATGTCAAGCTTATAGATTGGCTTGACGGTGAAGAGGCAGGCATCAAGAGTGCTACCATTATGATAGAGGGCACGAACGCATATGGATATATGAAGAGCGAAAACGGCGTTCACAGACTTGTGCGTGTATCTCCCTTCGACTCATCGGGAAGACGTCATACCTCTTTTGCTTCTGTCGAGGTAGTTCCCGAATTTACCGATGACGGTAAGATAGAGATAAAAGAAGAAGATCTTGAGATAACCGCACACCGTTCAAGCGGAGCAGGCGGTCAGCACATAAACAAAACCGACTCTGCCATCCGTATAGTACACAAGCCTACGGGAATAGTTGTCGGATGCCAGACTGAGAGAAGCCAGCTTCAGAATAAGGAAACGGCAATGAAGATGCTCCGCTCAAAGCTAATGGAAATAAAGGAAAGAGAGAAGCTGGATAAGATCGACGACATCAAGGGAGTCAAGACGAACATAGAATGGGGCGCACAGATACGTTCTTATGTTTTTATGCCGTACACTCTTGCAAAGGATGCAAGAACGGGATACGAGGACGGCAACATAAATGCGGTCATGGATGGAGACATTGACGGATTTATCAATGCATATCTCAAGGAGCAGGCAAAATAAAATATTTATAGAAAAAGAGGTACGGGTAATGATTAAAAAGACAAGATTGTATGTAGGCATATCACTCATAGTACAGGCATTCTCATTTCTCATAATGTTTCTTATTCTCTGTACAAAGAAAAAGAGCATTGCGGCAGCCTTTTTGGCTGTAGCGGCGATGGAAGGTGCTGTCGGTGCATATCTGCTTTACCAGCAGCGAGACGATGCTCTCGAGGACGATTCGTTCGATCCCTCCGAATTTTTTGCAGACGATGAGTTTGATTTTGACGATTCTATGATAAATGCCGATATATACGGCAGCGACGACGGTGCTGTTGACAACGATGTTCCAAAGGACGATGAAGCATCCGAGGCTGATTTTCAGTTTTGATAGATAATACAAAAAGCAGAAAGTACAAACAGGAAGGTTTAACACAGAACCTTCCTGTTTTTTTGCTGCATAGGCAATTTCACGGATTCTCACTCGCCGTTTTGCATAGCTTCTGTAATATAAAAACAACGATGGGCGAAAGGATGGGGCAGGCATTGCTCGCTTTTTGATAATAAATGGCGTTTTTTGTATTTAAAAATAAAAAAATTAAGAAAAGTTTCAAAAAACAAAGGGATTTTTGTTTTTTGTGCGTATATTATTTTTGTATATGCTAAAAACAAGTCTTCTTTTTGATATTTCGGAGGCAAGTCATGAGAGAGAAGATATGCGATATTTTTCTTGAAAGAGAAAGAAACACGCTTGGCAAATATGCTTTTCTTACCGAAAAGACCAGAGGCAGAAAATATGCATATAAACCGTGCGTAAACAGAACGGAATTTCAAAGAGACAGGGACAGGATAATCCATTCAAAATCGTTTCGCCGTTTGATGCATAAAACTCAGGTTTTCTTGCTTCCCATAGACGAGCATTACAGAAATCGAATGACGCATACCCTCGAGGTCACGCAGATCGCACGCATAATAGCAAGAGCGCTCAAGCTCAATGAAGATTTGGCTGAGGCGGGAGCGCTTGGACACGATCTCGGGCATACTCCGTTCGGGCACGCAGGGGAAGAAGTCATGAGAAAGTGTTATTCGCCCGACTTTTCTCATTCTGAGCAAAGTCTGCGTGTTGTGGAAAAGCTCGAAAATAACGGAGAAGGACTCAACCTTACATACGAGGTGAGAGACGCTATAAGATGGCATAACGGAGACGCTCTCGCATCCACGCTTGAAGGCGTTATCGTAAAATTTGCTGACAGAATAGCGTATATAAATCATGATATTGACGATGCGGTGCGGGGCGGTATTCTCCGTCTTGAGGATATACCGAAAGATATACTTGAAACGCTCGGGATGGGGCACAGCGAAAGAATAAACAGAATGGTAAGCTCTGTGATATACGCAAGCGAAAACATGAAATGTATCCGAATGGAGCCTCATATATGGGATGCTACTTGCAGATTGCGCTCTTTTTTGTTTGATGCTGTTTATACAAATCCAGATGCCAAGCGTGAGGAGAAGAAAGCAAAGCTGATGCTTGAGGGGCTGTACGATTATTTTTTGAACACTCCGGAGAAAATGCCGCAGCTCTATATAAATATCGCAGAAAAAGAAGGATTGCCGAGAGCGGTGTGCGACTATGTTTCGGGTATGACAGACAGGTATGCGATAGATATGTTTAAAAACATTTATGTACCAACGTCATGGAAGGCGGGGGATAATGATTGATCCGAAGATAATAGAGGAAATTAAATCAAGAAATCCGATAGAAGATGTCATGTCTTCTTATGTTACACTCAAGCGCGCAGGCTCGAATATGCTTTGCTCGTGTCCTTTTCACTCTGAGAAAACTCCCTCGTGTACGGTTTTTTTGTCCGAACAGAGCTTTTACTGTTTCGGCTGCGGTGCCGGAGGGGATGTCATCACCTTTATCAGACGAATTGAGAATTTGGGATATATCGAGGCGCTTGAATATCTGTCAAAAAGAGCAGGTATAAATCTTATTCTCGATGCAAAAAATAGTTCAAGTACGGTACGTGTTGACAAGCAGCGCTATTACAGTATGAACAAGGATGCTGCGAGATTTTTCAGAAATATGCTTTTTGACGAAAAGACAGGGCGGGACGCAAGAGAGTATCTTTCTGACAGACAGATAACTCCATTGACGGTAAAACGCTTTGGACTCGGATATGCGCCTAATTCCTATGATCTGTTAAAAAAACATCTTACAAAGCTCGGTTACACTGAGAAGGAGATGGTGGAAGGCTATCTTTGCCTTAAAAATCAAAAAGGAGGCACGTTTGATTTTTTCAGAGACAGGCTGATGTTTCCCGTAATCGATACTACAGGTAACATAATAGCTTTCGGCGGAAGAATCATACATCAAGCTGCCGAGGGAGATGCCGGCAGAAAATATATGAACTCCTCGGACACGCCCGTATATTCAAAAAGGAAAAATTTGTTTGCGCTCAATTACGCCAAGACAAATTGTTCCGAAAACATGATACTGTGTGAGGGGTATATGGATGTCATAGCCTTGCATCAGGCGGGTTTTGAGAATGCGGTCGCAACTCTCGGAACGGCTATCACCCCGGAGCAAGCACGGCTGATGGGAAGATATACGAAAAAAGTGATAATATCCTATGACAGCGATGCCGCAGGGCAAAACGCCGCCAATAAAGCAATAAGACTGCTTGAGCAAGCGGGGCTTGACGCTTCTGTTCTTAAAATGAGCGGAGCGAAGGACCCCGACGAATATATAAAGCTGTACGGAGCCTCAGCATTTTCAAGACTGCTCGATTCAAGCAGGAGCCCGTTCAGATTTAAGGTTGATGCGATCCTCTCAAAGTACAATATCAACATGGTCGAGCAGAAGATAAAAGCGCTCGGAGAGATAGCAACGGTCCTTGCGGATATTCCGCAAAAAACCGAGCGTGAGCTTTATATGCGGCAGATATCGGAGGAGCTTGATGTAAAGCTCGAAAATATTGATGCGGATGTCAGACGTGTTATAAAGAAAAATGCAAAGAAGGAGAAGGAAGATATATCACGCAACATTCTCCGTCAGACCGCCGGGTACGGCGACAAGGTCAATCCCGATTTTGCAAAGAATGTTCACGGAGCCAAAGCAGAGGAGCATATTATCGCATTGCTTATGCTTTTTGATGAGCATAGGCGGAATGCCGCAAATTATGATATTGTCTCATCGGATGATTTTATAACTGAGTTTGGCAAGAAGGTTTTTGAAAAGATAATCGAGCTTGAAAAAGACGGTATGTACAGCGAGTCGGTGCTCGGAGAGAGCTTTTCGGTCGACGAGATGTCGAGGCTGAAAAAAATACAGCTTGACAGGGCTGCTTTGACCAACAATTCGAGTGCTGTTTTCATGGATTGCATAAACACTCTGAAAACGGAAAAAAGCCTGTCGGTAAAGCAGGACGGCTCTCATGACGAGACGGATATATTATCCATAATCGACCGTAAAAAGCAAGCGGCAAAGAAGAAAACGGAAATAAAATAAAAAACAATACATATAAAAAGAAGGATAGTTATGGCAGAAAAAAATTTTGATATTAAAGATCTGATTGAAAAAGGCAAAGCGAAGGGGTCGCTTACAAACAACGATATTCTTGAAGCGATCGAGGGTATTGACCTTGATATAGAGCAGATGGAAAAGCTCTATGAGACTATAGAGGCAAACGGTATCGAGATCACGGGATATTTTGAAGGAGAGGATCTTGACAATATCGTTGAAGAGGTCGAACAGCTTGAGAGTGCCGAGGATATGGAAAAAATGCTTGCATCCGAGGGACTTGCCGTTGATGACCCCGTAAGAATGTATCTGAAAGAAATAGGAAAAATTCCGCTCATTGATGCAAACAGAGAAATTGAGCTTGCCGAGCTGATAGCACAGGGGAACGAGAAGGCAAAAAATGAGCTTGTTGAGGCAAACCTGCGTCTTGTTGTAAGCATTGCAAAAAGATATGTGGGCAAGGGTATGTTTTTCCTTGACCTTATTCAAGAGGGAAATCTCGGACTAATGAAAGCGGTCGATAAGTTTGACCATTTAAAGGGCTACAAGTTCTCGACGTATGCAACATGGTGGATAAGACAGGCTATCACCCGTGCAATAGCAGACCAGGCAAGAACTATCAGAATTCCCGTTCATATGGTTGAGACGATCCACAAGGTATCCCGCTACTCCCGTCAGCTTCTTCAGGAAAACGGCCATGAAGCAACGGCGAATGAAATTGCGGAGAAAATGGGTATCAGCCCCGAAAAAGTGCGTGAGATACTCAAAATCGCACAAGACCCCGTATCACTTGAAACTCCTATCGGCGAGGAAGAGGACAGCCACCTTGGCGACTTTATTGAGGACTATGATTCTCCCGCACCTGCCGAGACTGCATCGTATTCCCTTCTCAAAGAACAGCTCAACGAAGTTTTACACACACTTACTCCCAGAGAAGAGCACGTCTTAAAGCTTCGCTTCGGTCTTGAAGACGGAAGAACAAGAACACTCGAAGAGGTCGGTTCGGAGTTCCATATAACAAGAGAGAGAATCAGACAGATAGAGGCAAAAGCTCTGAGAAAGCTCCGTCATCCGAGCCGTTCAAAGAGACTCAAGGATTATCTTGACTGATTTTACCTATTGTTCATATTTGTGCA
Organism: Eubacteriales bacterium; assembly: GCA_045120955.1. Classification (GTDB taxonomy): domain Bacteria; phylum Bacillota; class Clostridia; order Oscillospirales; family CAG-272; genus JAZMZS01. The sequence goes on from JBGVFH010000062.1 coordinate 51,188, forward strand.
AAAGTGTCTTTTTGTTGAGCAAAAGCACCAAAAATCAAGAATTAATCTGTTTTAAAACGCTCTGATATTTGGTAGGTTTGTCAAAATGTCCGCCAACCTGCACAAAACGGTTTTTTGAGCGCATTTTCGTGCTTTAAAGTTTGAAAATATCGCTTGACACAAACTAAGTTTTTTAGTATAATTATATAAGCATTCCCATATTTTACAGTTTACGCTATGCGTAACAGGCTGAATATAAAAAATTGCAATCACAAAAACGGAGGAACCTGATGAAACGCAGATTATTTGCCCTAATGCTCGCTTTGGCGATGCTTTGCCCTATGGTGCTTGCCGGATGCAATTCCGGAGACTCAAAAGATACCGACAATTCTTCTGTTCAAGAAACGACCACGAGAGAAACAGTATCTATCAATATGTGGGTAATTACGGATGAAAAGACCACCGCAGAAGCACAGGCTGCTGTTGAGGAAGCGTTTAACACCATTACAAAATCCACATATACTACATATGTTGACTTGATATTTGTCACAGCCGATGAGTACGCCGAGACTCTTAATGCAAAGTTCCAGCAGGCTGACGAGCTGAAGGCTCAGGGAGGCAGCAAAAAGCCTGCCGCAGCTACAACCGAGACTGACGGGGAGACAACCGAAGCTCTCGAGACGAACGAATACGGCGTAACCGTGCTCAAGTATCCCGAAATTTCCGAAGGTCAGATCGATATCGTCTTTATTAACGGTATGGAGCAGCTCGTAGAACTTGTAGAGCAGGGCAGACTTCAAAATCTCAACACACATATCTCCGAGACAGGCGCTGCAAAGGTTCTGACGGATGTAATTCCTTCCGAGCTTTTGACATATTCAAAAATCAACAGTGGTACATACGGTATTCCCAACAACCGTGTTGTCGGCGAATACACATATCTTCTTGTAAACAAGGATATCGTTACCGGTGACGCTAACGGTGACGGAACCGTCAGCGGCGACGAGATAAGCGGTACATACTGCAACATCGATGATATCTCGACTTTCTTTGACTGTGAGAACTTGATCGAATATATAAAGACCAACAGAACCGACCTTGTGCCCGTTCTTGAAGAATTCAACAACCCCTACATACACTATTGGTCTGAGGATGGAGAGTTCAGCATTCTTGCTTCAAAGAAGAGCTTTGTATCACAGGCATCCGATTTCAACCCCGAATACGGTTTGAAAAATGTATTCAGCATAGACGAGTTTACCGAATTCGAGCTTCTTATGAAGAAGTATGAAACAGGCAGCTACTTTGCAAAGGATGTTGAGGCAACCAAGCAGGCGCAGAACTTCGGCGTTGCTGTTATGACAGGTGACTCCGCTATCGTTGATGAATACAGCGAAAACTACTATGTAAAGGTTATATCAAACCCTACGCTCAACAATGATAATCTCTTTACATCCTTTTACGGCGTTACAAATTACTGCGGAAATGTAGACAGAGCACTTGAGATAATCACTATGCTCAACACAGACAGTGAGCTGAGAAATGTTCTTCAGTACGGTGTTGAGGGTGTTCACTATGAGCTTGACGAAAACGACCGTGTTGAAAGATTCAACAACGACTATATAATGAACCTTGAGGATACAGGTAACGTATTTATAGCTTACCCCGAAGAAGGTATGGATGATGATGTATGGGAGCGTGGTGTTAAGACCAATCTCGATATCAAAATCGATCCTCTTACAGGTTTGTGGTCTGTATGGAGTCAGGTTGATTCTACCATCATATCTAACCTTGCGACACAAAGCAAAGCCTTCAAGGACAGAATGGATGCGTGCAAGACTGTTGATGAGCTGACTGCTTTCTTTGAGACTGCTAAGACAGAGGCGGCTATGGACGCTGCATTTGTTGCTGCTACAAATTCCGAAAATACAGCAAGTTATAAGGCTGTATATTCAAGCTGGTATACAAAGAACTGGCCCGCAACAGATGCATAAATAACAGTATATAATTATAAAAAGCATATTTCTCGAAAGGGAAATATGCTTTTTCTTTTACGCCGAGTATAACCTTTCATATATTGGAAAATATATTTATATGATTTTAAAGTTAAAACTCGGAGGGTGAGTATGAGCAATAATGAGGGACAAAGCACACTCGAAAAAAACACATGTGAGATTTTATGGTGTAAATACGGTGTAAGAGCAGAGGACGCTGACAGATTTCAGCTTTATTATTCGATATCCGAAGCAGTAAAAAGGATGCTGCAACACAAATATCAAAATTTTAAAGATGCAGCAAAGCGGCAGTCCTCCAAACGCATTTGTTATTTAAGCATGGAATTTCTGATAGGAAAAAGTTTAAAAAACAATCTTTATAATCTGGGGCTGCTTGAAACTGCCGCTGATTTTATAAAGAAATGTTCCTTTTCTGCTGAGGAAGTCTTTTCCGTTGAAAAGGATGCGGGACTTGGCAACGGAGGGCTCGGAAGACTTGCGGCTTGCTATCTTGATGCGCTTGCAACCTCCTGCTACCGAGGAGAAGGGTACTCAATACTTTACGAATACGGAATATTCAAGCAGTATTTTTCTGACGGCGAGCAGATGGAGCTGCCTGACACGTGGCTTGATTCGGGCGATGTGTGGCTTTCAAAAAACAACGAGAAAAAAATAATTATAAAATTAGGCGGAACACTCTGCGAGGAAAACGGGAAACAAAAATATAAGGATTACCGTGAGATCATAGCCGAGGGCTACGATATGTACATTCCCGGATATAAGAGCAGCGGTGTATCCTTGCTTAAATTATGGAAAGCAGTACCGAGTGACCGCTTTGAGATGTCGCTTTTAAATGATGCAAATTTTGATGCTATTCTTTCAAAAAGAAGCGGTGCTGACATTATATCTATGTTTCTCTATCCGCCTGATAACACAGAGCAGGGAAAACAGCTTAGGCTTGTTCAGCAATATTTTTTGGTGAGTGCGACGATACAAAGTGTTGTTTCTGAGCATTACAGGAACTACAGAAGCGTTGAAAACCTTGACGAGCATATATGTTTTCATATAAACGATACTCATCCTGCGCTTTGTATTCCGGAGCTTATACGGGTTTTGACAGATGATTACGGGCTTGATTTTGACAAAGCTTTTCAAACAGTAAAAAATACCGTTTCTTATACAAACCATACAGTAATGCCTGAGGCACTTGAGGTGTGGGATGAAAATATGGTAAAGGAGCTTTTCCCGAGAGTATATGCGATAATAAAAGAGATAAACAAAAAAGTATCGTCGGACATGTACAGCAACGGTGCGGATGCATGGGAGAAAATATCTGAGCTTTCCATAATATCCTCGACAAAGATAAGAATGGCAAACATGGCTGTGCTTTGCTCAAATAAAGTAAACGGAGTGTCCTCGCTTCACTCAAAAATTATAAAGGACAATCTTTTTGCAGGTTTTTCACAAAAATCGCCCGATAAGTTTCTTAACGTTACAAATGCTATATCATACAGGCGTTGGCTTTGTCAGGCTAACCCCATGCTTGCTTCACTGCTTGACAGCACAATAGGCGACAATTACAGAGAGATACCGCATGAACTGACAAATTTTGCGAAATTTGCAAATGACAAAGAAGTAACAGAGAGATTTGAAAATGCGAGATACGAAAACAAGCGGACCTTGTCAAACATTTCCAAAAAGCTCGTCGGAGAATATCTTGATCCGGATTCTATGTTTGATGTGCAGATAAAGCGTCTGCACGAATACAAAAGACAACTTTTAAATGTTCTCAAAATCATGACATACTACTGCGAACTGACAAGCAACCCTAATGCAGATATATCCCCCAAAACATTTATCTTCGGCGCAAAGGCGGCGCCCTCCTATGCACATGCCAAGCGCATTATCAAGCTGATAAACAAAATGTCGGAGCTTATAAAGAAGAATAGCAGAGTAAAGGATATATTGCAAGTGGTGTTTTTGCCCGATTACAATGTTTCATTGGCTGAGAGAATAATTCCGGCGGCAGACCTGAGCGAGCAGATTTCGCTTGCGGGGAAGGAAGCGAGCGGCACAGGAAACATGAAATTCATGCTAAACGGTGCGCTTACACTCGGAACCTATGACGGAGCAAACGTGGAGATATCCGAGCTTGTAGGCGAAGATAACATTTATATTTTCGGTATGGATGTTGAGGGTGTGTCTGAGATGAAAAAAAGCATTACTGACCCGACAGAGTTTATAAAAAAGGACCCAAGGCTTGAAGAAGTGCTAAAGCTGATGAGAAGTGATATATGCGGAGATAATTTTTCGGATATTGCAGATTATCTGACATCTACTGACAATCCCGACCCGTATTTTTGCCTAGCAGATTACGGCTCTTATATGCAGCATTACAGACGTGCGTGCATAGACTATAAGAATAAAAGAAAATGGTTTTCAAAAGCGATAATAAATACTGCGAACGCAGGATATTTTGCTTCCGACAGAGCCATTGAAGAGTATGCGGAAAAAATATGGCAGGCAACACGTGTAAAAAATAAATAGAACATTGAAATCTCTCACCCGAACGACAGCTCGAACGGGTGAGAGAGCCTTTTTAGATAAAAAATAAATCTACATACCATATTAATGTACGGATTTTGAGAATTTTTGAAATTGTTTGTGAAAAAATTATCTAAAAACATTGACTAAAAAACCAAGTAGTGATATAATAATTAATATTTATAATGGTTTTTATGCGTTTGGCTCAAAAACCGTGAAATTTCTATGAAAGGATATGCGGTATTCCGCATATGGCGAAATTAAGATGGACAGAGTTTATAATTTTTCCGCAGGCCCTTCGATGCTTCCATTGCCTGTACTTGAGTCTGCAAGAGACAATCTTCTCAACTATAACGGAAGCGGAATGTCAGTAATGGAAATGAGCCATCGTTCAAAGGTGTATGAAGAGATCATCTTTGGCGCTGAGGCTGCACTTCGCAAGCTTATGAACGTTCCGGACAATTACAAGATATTGTTCCTTCAGGGCGGCGCATCAACACAGTTTGCAGCTGTTCCTCTTAACTTGATGAACAAAAATCACAAGGCTGACTATATCGTTTCGGGACAGTTTTCAAAGAAGGCTTTCACCGAGGCAAAGAAATTCGGTGACGTAGTATGTGCCGCATCAAGCGCTGAGGATAACTTCACATATATTCCGAAGACAACCCGTGAATCTTTCAGAGCAGATGCTGACTATGTACACGTATGCTTCAACAATACTATTTACGGAACGAAGTTCCCTTATATTCCGGATACAGGTGATATTCCGCTTGTAGCCGATATGTCTTCCTGCATTATATCCGAGCCTGTAGATGTATCAAAGTTCGGTGTAATTTACGCAGGCGCACAGAAAAACATGGCTCCGGCAGGACTTACCGTTGTTATCGTTCGTGAGGATCTTCTCGGAAACGCAGCAGAAAATATTCCTGTTATGCTTGATTGGAAGTCAATGGCTGACAACGACTCCATGTACAATACTCCTCCTTGCTACCCGATCTATATAGCAAAGCTGGTTTATGAGTGGATACTCGACATGGGCGGACTTGAAAAGATGAAGGAGCTCAACGAAAAGAAGGCGGCTCTTCTTTATGATTATCTTGACAGTCAGGATTATTACACCGCTCCCGTCGTTAAGGAAAGCAGATCTATGATGAACGTTACATTTGTAACAGGTGATGCTGATCTTGACAAGAAGTTTGCATCCGAAGCTGACGCAGCAGGACTCAAGAACCTCAAGGGACACAGAAGTGTCGGCGGTATGAGAGCTTCTATCTACAACGCAATGCCTTATGAGGGTGTAGAAGCACTTGTAAGCTTTATGAAGAAGTTTGCAGCAGAAAACCCCAAGAAATAATTTCAAACAAATATTATTTTGATCTACATACGGAGACTGTAATGAAAAACATTAAATTGATGAACAAGATCGCAAAGGTCGGCACGGATATTTTTGACAAGACCGTGTATGAGGTCAGCGACAATGCAGAGGCACCTGTTGCAATGATGGTACGCAGTGCTGCGCTTCACGACTTAGAGTTCAATCCCGAGCTTCTTTGTATTGCTAGATGCGGTGCGGGTGTCAACAACATTCCTGTCGACAGATGCGCTGAAGAGGGAATAGTTGTATTTAACACTCCCGGCGCTAACGCAAACGGCGTAAAGGAGCTTACAATAGCGGCGCTTATGCTTGCTTCGAGAAATATCGTAGGTGGTGTAAATTGGGCAACTTCTCTTAAGGGCAGCGAAGGTGTCGCAAAGCAGGTAGAAGCAGGAAAGAGCAAATTCGCCGGCACAGAGATCGCAGGCAAGAGTCTTGGTGTTATCGGTCTCGGCGCTATCGGCGGTATGGTTGCAAACGCAGCATCCGCTCTCGGTATGCAGGTTTACGGTTGCGACCCGTTCATTACTGTTAACGCTGCATGGAATCTTTCACGCTCAATAAAGCACGCTTCATCTTTTGATGAGATATTCAAGACCTGTGACTATATCACACTCCATGTTCCCGCAACAAAGGATACAAAGGGTATGATAAACAAAGACACACTTTCTCTCATGAAGGACGGAGTTAAGATCATTAACCTTGCACGTGCTGATCTTGTTAATTCCGAGGATATGAAGGCAGCTATCGCAAGCGGAAAGGTTTCAAGCTACGTTGTTGACTTCCCGACAGATGATACGGTAGGTGTTGACGGAATAGTTACGATCCCTCACCTTGGTGCATCGACCGCTGAGAGCGAGGACAACTGCGCTGTTATGGCAGCAAAACAGCTTGTTGATTTCCTTGAAAACGGAAATATCGTAAACAGCGTAAATTACCCGAATGTTTCTTTACCGCATACCGCTGCAAACAGAGCATGCATTATGCACAAGAATATTCCCGGTGTTCTCTCGCAGTTTACAACTGCATTGTCGGAGAAAAATATTAATATAGAAAATCTTGCTAACGGCTCAAAGGGTGAGTATGCATATACCATCATTGAGACAAACAGCGCTCTTCCCGCAGAGATCGTTGACACTCTCAAGGGCGTTGATGGAGTTATTAAGGTTATCGTTCTTTGATTTGAATTTTTAAAACATGAAAAGGGCTGCCCGTTGACAGCCCTTTTTGTAAGTTTTTGGGAGGTAAGTATATGGTAGAAATAATCAGTGTTTCAAAGCGCTCTTTGGCAGAAAAAGCGGGGCTTTGCGAGCACGACATACTTGTTTCCATAAACGAAAATGAAATAAATGACATTCTTGATTACAGATTTTATTTAGCAGAAAAAGAGCTTGACATTTTATTTGTCAGAAACAGCGAGGAGAGGCATACCCATATAAAAAAGGGTGAATATGACGATATAGGACTCGATTTTGCAACTCCGCTCATGGATGTAAAGCATTCATGTAAAAACAAGTGTATATTCTGCTTTATTGATCAGTTACCCAAAGGCATGAGAGAAACCTTGTATTTCAAGGATGACGATTCTAGGCTGTCTTTTTTACACGGGAATTATATCACGCTTACGAACATGAAGGACAGCGATATTGACAGAATTATAAAAATGCATATCTCGCCTGTTAATGTATCCGTTCATACGACAAATCCCGAGCTTCGTGTAAAAATGATGAAGAACAAGAGAGCGGGCGAGGTGCTCAAATACTTGGACAAGTTCTCTGATGCAGGTATAAAGCTCCATGCGCAGATAGTTTTGTGTAAGGGAATAAATGACGGTATTGAGCTTGAGAGAACGCTTTTAGATTTAAAAAAATATTATCCGTCTCTCGAAAGCTTGTCTGTTGTTCCCTCAGGCCTTACAAAGTATCGTGAGGGCCTTTATCCGCTCTTGCCGTTTACAAGAGAAGACGCGGCAGATGTTATAGCTCTTGTTGACAAAATCGCAGAGCAGACAAAAAAAGAGTTCGGCACAAGGCTTTTTTACAGTGCGGATGAGTTTTACATCATGGCAGGAAAAGACATTCCCGAGAGCGAATATTATGAAGAGTATATGCAGCTTGAAAACGGCGTCGGGATGATAAGGTCACTGCTCGATGAATTTGATCGAGAGCTTGAATACATTGATGAATATTATCCCGAAAAGATACACAGAGAGCTTTCCGTTGCGACGGGCGTTGCGTCTTATCCATATATATCGTATATTGCAAGACAACTTGAGTGCAAGTGCCCCGGACTGATTTGCCATGTGTATGAAATAAAAAATCATTTTTTTGGAGAAAGTATAACAGTATCGGGACTGCTGACAGGCAAGGATATACACGAGCAGTTGAGCTCAAAAAAACTCGGTGAGGAGTTGCTCATACCCGAAAACACACTAAAGGCAGGCGAAGATATGTTTCTGTGCGACATGACAACGACAGAACTTTCGCAAAAGCTTGGAGTGAAGGTCACGCCCACCGCAAACGACGGTGCTGAGCTTCTCAGAGCTATTTTGGGTGCTTGCATATGAAAACGAAGGCATTTTTGATATCACTTGCTGTTTTTTTGTTTGCGCTTATACTGATAGTTTCGGTTTCTTTGAGAAAAAAAGCGGGTGACTCAGAGGATGTGTCATACAGCACCGAGTCAAGTGTTGGAATACTTGATACAATAGTTTATGACGACGTTATAAGCGAGCCTATTTACGACAATATGCCTGATGGTGTTTATTATAAAAAAATTACAAAAAGAACGGTTCTGAACACCGAAAACGGCAGCCGTATAGTTTATAATTACCCGTCTTTTGAAGGCTTTGAGGGGTTGAATACCGATAATGATATCAATTCTCTCATTGTGTCCTATATCAAAAAAAAGCAAAAGAGCAGTGCAGAGGGATTTTACAAGCTTATAGAGTCAGGTGCCAAAGCCGTATACGAAATTTCTGACTTTGAGATAACATATGCGGATTTTAGCCTTATCAGTATCGTCTTTGACGGATATTACGATATAAATGACGAAAACTCACATATAGATACCGGTGCGAGCAGCGTAAAATACTCGCTTAATATTGATATAGCAAATATGAAAATACTGACAAGCGAGCAGCTTATCTCAAGCTTTACGTCCTTGAAAAGCAGGTTTGTCGGCGGTGATATGTTATTTGAGTCGGGAGCTGAGGAGCTTCTCGATATAGCGAGCCTTGATGACTTGTTTTTTCAGTACAAGGCGGAATATGAAATATATCCTGATATATATTTTACAGAAGATAACGTGAAAATAATAATTCTGCTCACCTCTGATCTTGGAGGAGACGCAGTTTTTTCTGACAATATAAATGAAGCAAGAGAATATATTTATGCAGATATGCCTGCTTTGAGTTCTCTTTTTTCTTAAAAGCAGAAGGAGGTTTATATGTCAAAACCTATAATCGCCATAGTCGGAAGACCGAACGTGGGAAAGAGCACTTTATTCAACAAGCTTATAGGTGAACGCCGATCTATTGTTGAGGACACGCCCGGTGTTACCCGTGACAGAATATACGGTGAGTGTGAATGGAGAGGCAAAAAGTTTGTCGTTGTTGACACGGGCGGTATCGAGCCGAAAACAAACGACATAATTTTAAAGCAGATGCGAATTCAAGCAGAGGTTGCTATAGACACGGCGGATGTTATCGTATTTATGTGCGATGTCAGCTGCGGTCTTGTAGCGGACGACAGAGATATAGCCGTAATGCTCAAAAAAAGCGGAAAGCCGATCGTTTTGTGCATAAACAAGGTTGACAGCGTGGGTGCTCTGCCAATGGGATTTTATGAATTCTATGAGCTTGGATTTGAGGATGACCCGATAGCGATATCTTCAATTCACGGAAGCGGTACGGGAGATATGCTTGATAAAATTTATGATATTTGCCCCGATAGCGAGGATGAGGAAGAGGAAGATGACACAATAAATGTTGCCGTCATCGGAAAGCCGAACGCAGGAAAGTCCTCTATAATAAACAAAATACTCGGTACGGAGAGAAATATCGTTTCTTCCATTGCGGGAACGACGAGAGATGCTGTCGACTCTTCTTTTGAAAATGAATTCGGAAAATATAACTTCATTGATACCGCAGGAATAAGACGTAAGAGTAAGGTGGAGGATGCGATAGAGAGATACAGTGTGCTTCGTGCTCATATGGCGGTTGAACGGGCGGATGTATGTCTCATTATGATCGACGCAACAGAGGGAATTTCCGAGCAGGACGAAAAGATCGCAGGAATAGCCCACGAATCGGGCAAGGCTTGTATCGTTGTTGTCAACAAATGGGATGCTGTCGATAAGGATAACAAAACCGTAAACCAATTTACGGAGAATATCTACAACTCTCTCGGTTATATGCAGTATGCACCCATACTTTTTGTTTCGGCAAAAACAGGACAGCGCATACCAAAGCTATTTGAGATGATAAACTATGTTTATGAGCAGTCAAGACTCAGAA